>NZ_JBMDJL010000019.1:0-139917 GCF_057809175.1 Pseudomonas sp. FG43 | reverse complement strand
GAGCGAATTCATTCGCGAAGCCGTCACCGCTTATTCGCGCACCTCCCGCAACCGCTTGTAAAGCGTATTGCGGCTAACCCCCAACCGTTTGGCCAACTGTGAAATGTTGCCTCCGGCCGCCTGCAACAGGTGGTTCAGGTCTTCGGTACACGGGAAGCTTCCCTTTAGCCGCAGAGCCGCCACCGGCTCGTCTCGCTCTTCATCCAACTGAGCATCCAGAAAGAAATCTTCCGGCAAATGCTCGAAGGTGATCTTCTGCTCGTCTGCCAATGCCAATGCCACCTGAATCACGCTATTGAGCTGGCGAAGATTGCCCGGCCACGGATGATGCTCGAACAGATCAAGCACCTCGTTGCAGAACCCCGCCCGCTGGTGAGGCTCACGATGTTGCTCCCAGATGCGCTGGACCAGCGCCTGCTTGTCGGTGCGTTCGCGTAGCGGCGGCAGTTCGATATTCAGCCCGCTGATCCGGTAATACAGATCCTGACGAAAATGCCCCGTTTGGACCCGTTCGCGCAGGCTGTGGTTGGTGGCCGAGATCAGGCGGATATCCACGGGATACAGCTCGCTGCTGCCCAGCGGCTGAACGCAACGCTCCTGCAATACCCGCAACAGGCGCGCCTGCACTGCCATCGGCATGTCGCCGATTTCGTCGAGAAACAGTGTGCCTTTATCGGCCTTGCGGATCAGGCCGATGCTGCCTTTCTGATGGGCACCGGTGAAAGCCCCTTTGGTGTAGCCAAACAGTTCCGACTCCACCAGTTCGGCCGGAATCGCCGCGCAGTTGACGGCAATCATGGGCTGGCTGGCGCGAGAGCTGGCCAGATGCAGGGCTTTGACAAACACTTCCTTGCCGACCCCGGTTTCACCGTGGATCAACAGCGGGATGTCTTTTTCCAGCAGCCGTTGAGCCTGGCGAACCGCTTTTTCGACTTTCGCATCGCCCAGATCGATGGCCTTCAGGTCGAGTGTCGGTTGCGTTATGGCCTGTTGTGCTGGCCGCACCGGTTGCAATAACTGGATCGGTTTGCGCCGTGGACGCTTGAGCAGGCACTGGAAACGATTATTGCCGAAGGCATGCAATGCGAAAGGGCGTGCTTCGGTTTCGCCAAGCAGTTGCAGGATCGGGCATTTGAACAGGTCTTCGATGCTGACGCCGGTCAGCCTGACTCCCAGCAAATTGTCGGCCCGTCGATTGGCGCAGATGATTGTGCCGCTTTCATCGAAAATCAGCAGGCCTGCCCATTGGCTGTCCAGATTGTTCAGGCCGGTATTGAAGGTCAGCTGGAAATGGCTGTCGCGAAACTGGTCGAGAATCAGCCGGTTTTCCACCGACTGGCTCATCATCTTCACCATGCCCAGAGTGTGAGAGGGCGGCAGGAAGCTGTCGCTGGAGACGTCCAGTATCGCAATCATGCGCCGTTCGGCATCGAATATCGGTGAGGCGGAGCCCGTCATGAAGCGATTGGCTTTGAGAAAGTGCTCGTCCGGCTCGATATGCACTGCCTGTTCACAGGCCAGTGCGGTGCCGATGGCGTTGGTCCCCGCGCCGCGCTCGCTCCAGCTTGCCCCGGCCATGAAACCCTGAGTCTGCGAAGCATCGACGAAGCGCTGGGTGCCCCATGACTTGAGCAACTGGCCTTGATTGTCGGCCAGCAGGATCAGGCAGTTGGAGTTACTGAGGATGTTTTCATAGACCGGCAGCACTTCCTGATGGGTGGTTTGCACCAGAGAGTGATGGCGCTCCAGCAGTTGTGAAACCTGCGCGCCCGGCAGCCCGCCGAACGAGGGGCGCGACTGATGGCTGAGACCGAAGTCCCGACAGCGCGTCCATGAATCCTGAATGATGATGTCGTGAGCAAGCGATGCGCTGGAATTGGCCATGAGCATGGATCCTGCGAGTGCCTTGTTGTTTTTGTTTTAGGTCTTGCATGGAGCGTCCGTGCCCGAAGTGTTCATCCAGTGTCGTTCAGTATTGTTCAAAGTCAATGTTCAATTTGTTCAGGTGTTCATCTTTTTTTGTTCATTTTTGTTCAGCTGTGAAGACGCTTCGTTCGCTCGAAAAGCGCCGGACGCTCTAGCTTGCGCCTTTCATGAAAAGGCAGCGATCTGGCACGAATGTCGCTCTATGCAATCTGTATTGAGCTGTATCCCCGACAAGAAAAAATAACAAAGGGCACGCCATGTCACTTACGTTGGAGCACGTCAGTCGCGCAGTCGATGGCCAGATATGGGTCGACGACGCATCCCTGAGTTTTGAACCCGGATCTTTCAATGTGCTGCTGGGGCGCACGCTGTCTGGCAAGACCAGCCTGATGCGCCTGATGGCCGGTCTGGACAAGCCCGATACGGGGCGGGTGCTGATGAACGGGGTCGATGTCACTCAGCGGCCGGTACGCCAGCGCAATGTGTCGATGGTCTATCAGCAGTTCATCAATTACCCGAGCATGACCGTGTTCGAGAATATCGCTTCGCCATTGCGTCAGGCGGGCATGTCCAAAGAGGTTATCCAGAGCCGGGTGCTGGAAACCGCGAAGATGCTGCGCATCGAAAAATTCCTCCAGCGTCATCCTCTGGAGCTGTCCGGCGGACAACAGCAGCGCACGGCCATGGCCAGGGCGCTGGTCAAGGATGCCGAGCTGATCCTGTTCGATGAGCCGCTGGTCAACCTCGACTACAAGCTGCGTGAAGAGCTGCGTCAGGAAATGCGCGAGTTGTTCGCGGCGCGCCACACCATCGCCATTTATGCCACGACCGAGCCCAACGAGGCCCTGGCGCTGGGCGGGACGACCACCATCCTGCATGAAGGGCGCGTGGTGCAGACCGGCAAGGCGGCCGAGGTCTATCAGAGGCCGAGTACTGTATTGGCGGCGGAACTGTTCTCCGAGCCTCCTATCAACCTGATGCCCGGTCGCATCGAAGGCAATGAAGTCAGTTTCGCCAATTTCGTGCATTTCCCCCTCAATGCGGACCTGCGCAAGATCGGTGACGGCGAATACCGTTTTGGCGTGCGGCCCAGCCACCTGAGCCTGGTGCCGTCCAACGATGACGATCTGGAACTGGCGGTGACGGTCGAGCTGGCGGAAATCAGCGGCTCCGAAACCTTTCTGCATGTGCGCAACGAGCTTTTTGCGCTGGTGTTGCACTTGCCTGGCGTGCATGGCTATGACGTCGATGCCGCGATCCGGGTCTATATCCCGACCCACAAACTCTTTGTGTTCGATCAGCAGGGGCGCCTGATCCAGGCTCCCGGTCTGCGCATGGCGAGGGTTGCCTGATGGCCGAGATCCGTTTGCAGAACCTGGCTCACAGCTACAGCGCCAATCCGGGGCCTGACGATTACGCCATCCGGGAAATGACTCATATCTGGGAGCAGGGTGGCGCCTATGCGCTGCTCGGACCTTCCGGGTGCGGCAAGTCGACCTTGCTCAATATCATTTCCGGCCTGCTGAGCCCGTCTCAAGGGCAAGTGCTGTTCGACTCCAAAGAGGTCAATGACCTGAGCCCCGAGCGTCGCAACATCGCTCAGGTTTTCCAGTTTCCCGTGGTTTACGACACCATGACCGTGTTCGATAACCTGGCTTTTCCGTTGCGCAATCAGGGGCTGGACGAGCAACGGGTCCAGACCAAGGTTCAGGAAATCGCCGAGGTCCTGGATTTGCAGCCCTTGCTGAAAAAGAAGGCGCGCAACCTGACGGCCGACGAGAAGCAGAAGGTTTCCATGGGGCGCGGGCTGGTTCGTGATGACGTCTCGGCCATCCTGTTCGATGAGCCGTTGACGGTGATCGACCCGCACCTGAAGTGGAAGCTGCGCCGCAAGCTCAAGCAGATCCACGAGCAGTTCAATATCACCATGGTCTACGTCACCCACGATCAACTGGAAGCTTCGACCTTCGCCGACAAGATTGCGGTGATGTATGGCGGGCAGATCGTGCAGTTCGGTACGCCTCGTGAGCTGTTCGAGAAACCGCGACACACCTTTGTCGGCTACTTCATTGGCAGCCCGGGCATGAACCTGATCGAGGTCCGGCCTCAGGGTGACGGTGTGGTTTTCGGCGATGTGCATGTGCCGCTATCCGGCCCTTTGCAGCAATTGATTGCCAATACACCGTTTACCAGCCTGAAGATCGGCATCCGTCCCGAGTTCATTCACGTCTGGGATGGCCCCTATGAAGAGGCGATGTGTAGCGATGTGGTGCATGTGGCGGATCTGGGCACCTACAAGATTTTGACCCTTTCGCTGGCCGGGCAAACCCTGAAAGTGCGCCTGCCCGAAGACAAGCCCGTGCCACAAGGCCAGGCCTGGATCAGTTTTCCGGCGCAATGGCTGATGGTGTATGCCGATGATTTCTTGCTTGAGTCCGGTCCTGAGCGGGGTGCGCCATGAACAAGGTCCATAACAACAAGGCCTGGTGGCTGGTACTGCCGGTTTTCCTGCTGGTGGCCTTCAGTGCGATTGTGCCGATGATGACCGTGGTCAATTACTCGGTGCAGGACATCTTCGATCAGACCAACCGTTATTTCGTGGGCGCCGACTGGTATCGCCAGGTCTTGCAGGACCCGCGCTTGCACGACTCGCTGCTGCGGCAGTTCATTTACTCGGGCTGCGTGCTGCTGATCGAGATTCCGCTGGGTATCGCTATCGCCCTGACCATGCCGACCAAGGGGCGATGGTCGTCGTTGTGTCTGATCGTCATGACCATTCCGCTGCTGATTCCATGGAACGTGGTGGGCACCATCTGGCAGATATTTGGCCGTGCCGATATCGGGTTGCTGGGCTGGAGCCTCAATCAACTGGGCATCAGCTACAACTATGCGGCCAACACCATGGATGCCTGGGTGACAGTGCTGGTCATGGATGTCTGGCACTGGACGTCACTGGTTGCGCTGCTGTGTTACTCGGGGTTGCGGGCCATTCCGGACGTGTACTACCAGGCGGCGCGAATCGATCGGGCGTCGAGCTGGGCTGTGTTCCGACATATCCAGTTGCCGAAGATGAAAAGCGTGCTGCTGATCGCGGTCATGTTGCGCTTCATGGACAGCTTCATGATTTATACCGAGCCGTTTGTCCTCACCGGCGGCGGGCCGGGCAATGCCACGACCTTCCTGAGCCAGACCCTGACGCAAATGGCTATCGGCCAGTTCGACCTTGGGCCGGCTGCGGCGTTCTCGCTGGTGTACTTCCTGATCATTCTGCTGGTTTCGTGGCTGTTCTATACCGCCATGACCCATAGCGACAAGAACTGAGGATCGGCCATGAATGCACGCAAGGCTGTGCCGTTATTGATCTACATCCTGTTTCTGCTGGTGCCGATCTACTGGCTGCTGAACATGTCGTTCAAGAGCAACACCGAGATTCTCGGTGGCCTGACGCTCTGGCCGCAGGATTTCACCCTGGCCAATTATCGGGTGATTTTCACCGACCCAAGCTGGTACAGCGGTTATATCAACTCGCTGTATTACGTCTGCCTGAACACGGTCATTTCCCTGGCGGTGGCATTGCCGGCGGCTTATGCGTTTTCGCGTTACCGGTTCCTGGGTGACAAGCATCTATTCTTCTGGCTGCTGACTAACCGCATGGCGCCACCGGCCGTGTTTTTGCTGCCGTTCTTCCAGCTTTATTCCTCGATTGGCCTGTTCGACACCCACATTGCCGTGGCGCTGGCTCACTGCCTGTTCAATGTGCCGTTGGCGGTGTGGATTCTGGAAGGCTTCATGTCGGGTGTACCCAAGGAAATCGACGAGACTGCCTATATCGACGGCTATAGTTTTCCTCGCTTCTTCGTGAAGATTTTCGTGCCGCTGATTGGCTCCGGCATCGGCGTGACGGCGTTCTTCTGCTTCATGTTTTCCTGGGTGGAGCTGTTGCTGGCGCGCACGCTGACGTCGGTCAACGCCAAGCCTATTGCAGCGGTCATGACGCGAACCGTATCGGCTTCGGGGATTGACTGGGGTGTGCTGGCAGCGGCAGGAGTGCTGACCATTCTGCCGGGCATGCTGGTGATCTGGTTCGTTCGCAATCACGTGGTCAAGGGCTTTGCCCTGGGCCGGGTCTGAGGAGTCGAGATATGGAGTGGATGGCCTGGACTTCACTGACGGCGAGTTTCTTCGGCGTCATCGCTTTGTTGCTGGTGGGCATGACGGTGTGGGAACTGAGTTCGCCTTGCGTCGAGCGGCGCGGTTTTCTGCCGATCGAGACCAGTCGGGGGGATCGTTTGTTTATCGGACTGCTGGCAAGTGCCTACCTGCATTTGCTGGTCATCGGCGTGACGGACTGGAGCATCTGGATCGCCTCGCTGGTATCGCTGGTGTGGTTGTTTGTCGTAATGCGTTGGGGGTAGCCGAGCAACTGTTTCGTGCCGGGACTGTCCGGGAGGCGGCAACGTGCCCTGGGTAATAATCATCTGGAGGTGTCTATGTTCTACAAAAACAACAAGCTGAGACATAGCGTGGCGCTGGCTTCGATGCTGGCATGCAGTGGATTGAGCGTGACGGCGTGGGCGGATGCCTATGAGGATGCCGCGAAAAAATGGATCGGCTCCGAATTCAAGCCTTCGACCCTGACCCCTGAGCAGCAGTTGGCCGAGCTGGAGTGGTTCATCAAGGCGGCTGAACCGTTTCGCGGGATGGAAATCAAGGTGGTGTCGGAAACCCTGACCACCCACGAATATGAATCCAAGACCCTGGCCAAGGCGTTTACGGAAATCACCGGGATCAAGCTGACTCACGACCTGGTGCAGGAAGGGGACGTGATCGAGAAGATCCAGACCCAGATGCAGTCGGACAAGAATATCTACGACGGCTGGGTAAACGACTCGGACCTGATCGGTACCCATTTCCGCTACGGCAAGGCGCAATCTCTGACCGAACTGATGGCCAGTGATGCTGGCAAGAAAGTGACATCGCCGACCCTGGACCTGAAAGACTTTATCGGTCTGTCCTTCACGACCGCGCCCGACGGCAAGGTCTATCAATTACCTGATCAGCAGTTCGCCAACCTTTACTGGTTCCGCGCAGACTGGTTCGAGCGTGCCGACCTGAAAGCGAAGTTCAAGGCCAAGTACGGCTATGAGCTGGGTGTGCCGGTCAACTGGTCTGCTTACGAGGACATTGCCAAATTCTTCAGCGAAGACGTCAAGGAAATCGACGGCAAGCGCATTTATGGCCATATGGACTACGGCAAGAAAGACCCATCACTGGGCTGGCGCTTCACCGATGCCTGGTTCTCCATGGCGGGTGGCGGCGATAAAGGCCTGCCGAACGGTCTGCCTGTGGACGAGTGGGGGATTCGCGTAGAAAACTGCCGTCCGGTGGGGTCGAGCATTACCCGTGGTGGTGACACCAATGGCCCGGCGGCGGTATTCGCCACTCAGAAATACATCGACTGGCTCAAGGCTTATGCGCCACCGGAAGCGGCGGGCATGACGTTCTCCGAGTCTGGCCCGGTGCCTTCCCAAGGCAACGTCGCGCAGCAGATCTTCTGGTATACCGCGTTTACCGCAGACATGACCAAGCCCGGCTTGCCGGTGATGAATGCCGATGGCACGCCCAAGTGGCGCATGGCACCTTCACCTAAAGGCCCGTACTGGAAAGACGGTATGAAACTGGGGTATCAGGATGTGGGATCGTGGACTTTCCTGTATTCGACACCAGAGAAACAAAGGTTGGCAGCCTGGCTGTACGCGCAGTTCGTGACCTCGAAAACCGTTTCCCTGAAGAAAACCATCGTAGGGCTGACGCCGATTCGTGAGTCGGACATCAACTCCAGGGAAATGACAGAGCTGGCACCCAAGCTGGGTGGTCTGGTCGAGTTCTATCGCAGCCCGGCCCGTGTGCAATGGTCGCCGACCGGCACCAACGTTCCGGACTACCCGAAACTGGCTCAACTGTGGTGGAGTCACGTAGCGGAAGCGGTCACTGGCGAGAAAACCGCGCAACAGGCTCTGGACGGGCTGGCCAAGGATCAGGACTCCATCCTCATGCGGCTTGAGCGCTCCAAGGCTCAGGAGAAGAGCGGCTGCGCGCCGAAGCTGAACCCGGAAACCACGGCTGAAGAGTGGTACAAGAAGGGCGAAGCGTCTCCGGACGGCTGGGCTGCTCCGCAGCGCAAGCTGGCCAACGAGAAGCCCAAAGGCGAGACCGTGGCGTACTCCGAGCTGCTTAAAAGCTGGGAGGCTGCACGCAAGTAATCGATGACCTGAATGAAAACGGCACCTCATGAGGTGCCGTTTTTCATTGTGGGGACACTCAGTCGTGCAGGGTTTCAGCAGCGTACAGGGTGTTTTCCAGCAGGCAGGCGCGAGTCATCGGGCCGACACCGCCCGGTACGGGGGTGATCCAGCCTGCGCGGGGCAGGGCGGTTTCGTACACGACGTCACCCACCAGCTTGCCGTCTTCCTGGCGGTTGATACCGACGTCGATGACGATTGCGCCAGGCTTGATCCACTCGCCCTTGACCAGGCCGGGTTTGCCAGCGGCTACCACCACCAGGTCGGCGCGGCCGACATGGCCTGCCAGATCCTTGGTGAAGCGGTGGGTCACGGTGACGGTGCAGCCGGCGAGCAGCAATTCCATTGCCATCGGACGACCGACGATATTGGAGGCGCCTACAACCACGGCGTCCAGCCCGTACAGATCGACACCGGTGCTTTCCAGCAGGGTCATGATCCCTTTGGGGGTGCATGGGCGCAGCAGCGGGATGCGCTGGGCCAGACGACCGACGTTATAAGGATGGAAACCATCAACGTCCTTGTCCGGGCGAATGCGCTCCAGCAGCAGGGAAGCGTCCAGATGCGCAGGCAATGGCAGTTGCAGCAGGATGCCGTCGACATCGGCGTCGCTGTTGAGACGATCGATCAGCTCGGTCAGCGCAACCTGTGTGGTCTCGGCAGGCAGGTCGTAGGCCTGGGAAATGAAGCCTACTTCCTCGCAGTCCTTGCGCTTGTGAGAGACGTAAACCTGGGAGGCGGGGTCGCTGCCCACCAGAATCACCGCGAGGCCTGGCGTACGCAGGCCTTGCTCGCGACGTTCGGCGACACGTTTGGCGATCTGCTGGCGCAGGCTGGCGGCGATCGCTTTGCCGTCGATAAGTTGTGCAGTCATGACGCGTGATTAACCATCGAGAGGGAAAAAATGAGCGCGCATTCTCGCATGACATGACGCAGGGGCAAAGGCGCTTGGTCTGTATATTCAGCTAACTCCTTTATCTAACTGAATTTTTTTCAAAAAAGAGTTGACGACCCCCAGGGGCGTCTATAAGATTCGTCGCACTTGCCGGGCAGCACCCAGCACTGCTTAAGAAGCTGGCGCTGGTTGATGTAAGTCGGGTGGAGTTGAAAATCAACTCGACGTGATTGAAAGCCTTCTAATTTGTACTCAATAAAGAATGCAAATTATATAAGTGCCCGTAGCTCAGCTGGATAGAGCATCCGCCTTCTAAGCGGATGGTCGCAGGTTCGAGTCCTGCCGGGTGCGCCATTAAAGGCGGCTTTGGCACGGTAGGTGAGTTGTAGTAGATGCATGCAATATGGTGGGCGTAGCTCAGTTGGTAGAGCACAGGATTGTGACTCCTGTTGTCGTGGGTTCGATCCCCATCGTCCACCCCATATTCGGAGAGGCGCCAGATTTATTAATCATAAACTGGCGCCTTTGCTTTAAAAGCTTGTAACGCGGATGTGGTGGAATTGGTAGACACACTGGATTTAGGTTCCAGCGCCGCAAGGTGTGAGAGTTCGAGTCTCTCCGTCCGCACCAAGATATAAATAGTGAAGCCTTGATACATTCACTATTGAAAGAAGCCGCCTAGTGCGGCTTTTTTTGTTTCAGCGTGTTGGTTTTATCGTCTCGCTGGTCGGTTGGCGCGTTGCCGCCGGTCGAGCGGGGCGCGCTACGCGGATGGAATCGGTAGCGGTCCGGTGCACGTGCTTCCTTTATATAGCCCGTGCCAGACGCTTTGCCGGTGCTGTAAAGGCCTTGTTGTCTTTGCTCGCCAGCAGTCCGCTTCCATCCTCTTAAATCTGCCCTTTTTTTCAGTAGGGTGACTTCTTGAGTTTGACCCACTAGAATGCATGCCCTTGATTCTGGGGTCGGAAACGGCCGGCTAACGTCTGTGCAACGAGGAATATCCATGCAAGTTTCTGTTGAAAATACTTCCGCTCTTGAGCGCCGCATGACCATTGGCGTGCCTGCCGAACGCATCGAGACTGAAGTCAACAAGCGTCTGCAGCAGACCGCACGTAAAGCCAAGATCCCGGGCTTCCGCCCTGGCAAAGTGCCTATGAGCGTAATCCGCCAGCGTTATGAAGATGGCGCGCGCCAGGAAGCACTGGGCGATCTGATTCAGGCTACCTTCTACGAAGCAGTGGTTGAGCAGAAGCTGAACCCGGCTGGCGCACCTGCTGTAGAGCCAAAGTCCTTCGAGAAAGGCAAGGACCTGGAATACATCGCCACTTTTGAAGTGTTCCCTGAGTTCACTGTTGCAGGTTTCGAGTCCATCTCCGTCGAGCGCCTGTCCGCCGACGTAGCTGACAGCGACCTGGACAACATGCTGGAAATCCTGCGCAAGCAGAACGTTCGTTTCGAAGCGGCCGATCGTGCTGCCCAGAACGAAGACCAGCTGAACATCGATTTCGTTGGCAAGGTTGACGGCGAAGTCTTCGCTGGCGGTTCTGCTACTGGCACCCAGCTGGTTCTGGGTTCCGGCCGCATGATCCCTGGTTTCGAAGACGGTCTGGTTGGCGCCAAGGCGGGTGAAGAGCGCGTTCTGAACGTCACCTTCCCTGAGGACTACCAGAACCTGGAGCTGGCTGGCAAAGCCGCTGAGTTCACCGTTACCGTCAACAGTGTTTCCGCACCAACGCTGCCTGAGCTGAACGAAGAGTTCTTCAAGCAGTTCGGTATCAAGGAAACCGGCATCGAAGGTTTCCGCACCGAAGTTCGCAAGAACATGGAGCGTGAGCTGCGTCAGGCCATCAAGTCCAAGGTCAAGAACCAGGTCATGGACGGTCTGCTGGCCGCCAACCCGATCGAAGTTCCAAAAGCCCTGCTGGAAAACGAAGTCAATCGTCTGCGCGTCCAGGCTGTTCAACAGTTCGGCGGCAACATCAAGCCTGACCAGTTGCCTGCAGAGCTGTTCGAAGAGCAAGCCAAGCGTCGCGTCGAGCTGGGCCTGATCGTTGCTGAAGTGGTCAAGCAGTTCGAGCTCAAGCCAGACGACGCTCGCGTTCGTGATCTGATCCAGGAAATGGCCTCTGCTTATCAAGAGCCAGAGCAGGTTGTTGCCTGGTACTACAAGAACGAGCAGCAAATGAACGAAGTACGTTCTGTTGTGCTTGAAGAGCAAGTTGTGGATACTGTTTTGCAGAAAGCTAGCGTGACCGACAAATCGGTCTCCTACGAAGAAGCGGTCAAGCCGGTAGAAGCTCCAAAAGCCGACTGATTTCTCTTTTCGTTCGAAAAACACCCACAAGCCAGCCTTCGCGCTGGCTTGTGCGTATTCAAGACTCGACTATTTGGGAGTGAATGCAGGACATGTCCCGCAATTCTTATATTCAGCAGAACTCTGACATCCAGGCCGCTGGCGGCCTGGTCCCGATGGTTATCGAGCAGTCCGCCCGTGGCGAACGCGCCTATGACATCTACTCGCGCCTTCTCAAGGAGCGTGTGATCTTTATGGTAGGTCCTGTAGAAGACTACATGGCCAACCTTATTGCGGCGCAACTGCTGTTCCTGGAAGCGGAAAACCCGGACAAGGATATCCATCTCTACATCAACTCACCTGGCGGTTCGGTGACAGCAGGCATGTCGATCTACGACACCATGCAGTTCATCAAGCCGGACGTGTCGACCATCTGTATCGGTCAGGCGTGCAGCATGGGTGCCTTCCTGCTGGCTGGCGGTGCCGAAGGCAAGCGTCATTGCCTGCCTAACTCGCGGATGATGATTCACCAGCCGTTGGGCGGTTTCCAGGGGCAGGCGTCGGACATCGACATCCATGCCAAGGAAATCCTGCACATTCGTCATCGCCTGAACTCGTTGCTGGCTCACCACACCGGTCAAAGCCTTGAAACCATTGAGCGCGACACCGAGCGTGACAACTTCATGAGCGCAGATCGCGCGGCGGAATACGGCCTGATCGACTCTGTGATCAACAAACGTCAAATGCCTGCCTAAGTAACTCAAAATGTGGGTGGTTGGACCAACCGACCACCTGCGGACTTGAAAAAGCCCGCAATAGCCTTCATCTTGTGTTGCAAGCCTACCGGATTGGATCGATCGAATGACTGACACCCGCAACGGCGAGGACAACGGCAAACTGCTCTATTGCTCCTTCTGTGGCAAAAGCCAGCATGAAGTGCGCAAATTGATTGCCGGCCCCTCGGTCTTTATCTGCGACGAGTGCGTCGACCTGTGCAATGACATCATCCGTGAGGAGGTGCAGGAAGCACAGGCCGAGAGCAGCGCGCATAAATTGCCTTCGCCTAAAGAAATCAGCGGCATCCTTGATCAGTATGTAATTGGTCAGGAACGTGCCAAAAAGGTTCTCGCAGTAGCGGTGTACAACCACTACAAGCGTCTGAACCAGCGCGACAAGAAAAACGATGATGTTGAACTCGGCAAAAGCAACATCCTGCTGATCGGCCCTACCGGCTCCGGCAAGACCTTGCTCGCTGAAACACTGGCTCGTCTGCTCAATGTGCCGTTCACCATCGCCGATGCCACGACCCTGACCGAAGCCGGTTATGTCGGTGAGGACGTGGAAAACATCATTCAGAAGCTGTTGCAGAAATGTGATTACGACGTAGAGAAGGCCCAGATGGGTATTGTCTACATCGACGAAATCGACAAGATTTCCCGCAAATCCGACAACCCTTCGATTACTCGTGACGTTTCCGGTGAAGGCGTGCAGCAAGCCTTGCTGAAGCTGATCGAGGGCACCGTGGCTTCCGTTCCTCCTCAAGGCGGGCGCAAGCATCCACAGCAGGAGTTCCTGCAGGTGGACACGCGCAATATCCTGTTCATATGCGGTGGTGCTTTCTCGGGTCTGGAAAAAGTCATTCAGAACCGTTCCACCCGTGGCGGCATCGGCTTCAACGCCGAAGTCCGCAGCAAGGAAGAAGGCAAGAAGGTTGGCGAATCCTTGCGTGAAGTCGAGCCTGACGATCTGGTCAAGTTCGGTCTGATCCCTGAGTTCGTGGGCCGTCTGCCAGTGCTGGCGACATTGGATGAGCTGGATGAGGCTGCGTTGATGCAGATCCTTACCGAGCCGAAAAACGCCCTTACCAAGCAGTATGCCAAGCTGTTCGAGATGGAAGGTGTGGACCTCGAGTTCCGTACCGACGCACTGAAATCGGTTGCTCGTCGTGCGCTGGAGCGCAAGACAGGTGCCCGCGGTCTGCGTTCCATCCTGGAAGGCGTATTGCTCGACACCATGTATGAAATCCCGTCGCAGACCGACGTGAGCAAAGTGGTGATCGACGAGAGCGTTATCGATGGTTCGTCCAAGCCACTGTTGATCTACGAAAACAGCGAGCCGCCTGCCAAGGTTGCTCCTGACGCTTAAAGCGTAGAGAGACATACAGAAGGGGGCCTGCGGGCCTCCTTTTGCATTATTAGTGGCATCGTATCCTTCGTCTTTAGGGAACGTTTTTCTCCAATGAGCCACTAGTATCCTGTCCGGGAAGTCATTCTGCTTTTTTTGGCTGCGCCTGTAACCGCCTGATTGTGTTGCCATTCCTCGCCATGACTGGGTGCGGCGTCCTGTCCGATGGCTGTGCTCGTGCGTCAAAAAGAGAGCGTATTTTCAAAACAGGCCACTAAAGCTTGTTTTTTTTGAACGCTACCCCCATCTTGACTTCAAGCAACTTCCACCTGTCCACGGCCAATTGGCCGCCGTAGAGGCGAAATCATGAAGACCACAATTGAATTGCCTCTCTTGCCATTGCGTGATGTTGTGGTTTATCCGCACATGGTTATCCCGCTGTTCGTGGGGCGCGAGAAATCTATCGAAGCTCTAGAAGCAGCGATGACGGGCGACAAGCAAATCCTTTTGCTGGCGCAAAGAAATCCGGCTGACGACGATCCCGATGAAAAGGCTCTTTATAGCGTCGGCACGATTGCAACCGTATTGCAGCTTCTCAAATTGCCTGACGGCACCGTCAAGGTACTGGTTGAGGGCGAGCAGCGTGGCTCTGTCGAGCGTTTCATTGAAGTCGATGGTCATTGCCGCGCAGAAGTCGCGCTGATCGATGAAACCGACGCGCCTGATCGTGAATCCGAAGTCTTTGTGCGCAGCCTGCTGTCGCAGTTCGAGCAGTATGTCCAGCTTGGCAAGAAAGTCCCTGCCGAAGTCCTGTCGTCGCTCAACAGCATCGATGAGCCCGGTCGCCTGGTAGACACCATGGCGGCGCATATGGCGCTGAAGATCGAGCAGAAGCAGGAGATCCTCGAAATCATCGACCTGGCTGCCCGTGTCGAGCACGTGCTGGCCTTGCTGGATGCCGAAATCGACCTGTTGCAGGTTGAAAAGCGCATTCGCGGTCGCGTCAAGAAACAGATGGAGCGCAGCCAGCGCGAGTACTACCTGAATGAGCAGATGAAGGCCATTCAGAAGGAACTGGGCGATGGCGATGAAGGGCACAACGAAATCGAGGAGCTGAAAAAGCGTATCGAAGCCGCTGGCCTGCCTAAAGATGCTCTGACCAAAGCAACTGCCGAGCTGAACAAGCTCAAGCAAATGTCCCCGATGTCGGCTGAAGCGACTGTCGTGCGCTCCTACATCGACTGGCTGGTTCAGGTGCCGTGGAAGGCGCAGAGCAAGGTTCGCCTCGATCTGGCGCGTGCCGAAGCCATTCTCGACTCCGATCACTATGGTCTGGAGGAGGTCAAGGAGCGCATCCTTGAATACCTCGCCGTGCAAAAGCGCGTGAAAAAGATTCGCGGTCCTGTGTTGTGCCTCGTAGGGCCTCCTGGCGTCGGTAAAACCTCCCTGGCCGAGTCCATCGCCAGCGCCACCAACCGCAAGTTTGTGCGCATGGCCCTGGGCGGTGTGCGTGACGAGGCTGAGATTCGTGGCCATCGTCGGACCTATATCGGTTCGATGCCGGGTCGATTGATACAGAAAATGACCAAGGTTGGCGTACGCAACCCACTGTTCCTGCTCGATGAAATCGACAAGATGGGCAGTGACATGCGTGGCGATCCGGCTTCGGCATTGCTTGAGGTGCTTGATCCCGAGCAGAACCACAACTTCAACGACCACTATCTGGAAGTCGATTACGACCTCTCGGATGTGATGTTCCTGTGTACCTCGAACTCGATGAACATCCCGCCAGCGCTGCTGGACCGGATGGAAGTCATTCGTCTGCCCGGTTACACCGAGGACGAGAAGGTCAACATTGCCGTCAAATACCTTTCGCCAAAACAGATTCAGGCCAATGGCCTGAAAAAAGGCGAAATCGAGTTCGACGACGATGCGATTCGCGACATCATCCGCTACTACACCCGTGAAGCAGGTGTGCGCGGTCTTGAGCGCCAGATTGCCAAGGTCTGCCGCAAGGCGGTCAAAGAGCATGCGCTGGAAAAACGTTTTGCAATTCGTGTCACGGCCGAGATGCTCGAACACTTCCTGGGCGTGCGCAAATTCCGCTACGGTCTGGCTGAGCAGCAGGACCAGATCGGTCAGGTAACCGGCCTTGCCTGGACTCAGGTCGGCGGAGAATTGCTGACCATCGAAGCGGCTGTGGTTCCCGGCAAAGGGCAGTTGATCAAGACCGGTTCTCTGGGCGATGTCATGGTCGAATCGATCACGGCGGCGCAGACAGTCGTGCGCAGTCGGGCCAAGAGCCTGGGCATTTCGCTGGATTTCCACGAGAAACACGACACTCACATCCACATGCCGGAAGGGGCTACCCCCAAGGATGGCCCTAGCGCGGGTGTAGGCATGTGTACGGCTCTGGTATCGGCGTTGACGCAGATTCCGGTGCGTGCCGATGTGGCGATGACCGGTGAAATTACCCTTCGCGGGCAGGTGCTGGCGATTGGTGGTTTGAAGGAAAAACTTCTGGCGGCGCATCGCGGTGGAATCAAAACCGTGATCATCCCGGAGGAGAATGTGCGCGATTTGAAGGAAATTCCTGACAATATCAAGCAAGACCTGCAGATCAAGCCTGTTAAATGGATTGACGAAGTCCTGCAAATTGCGCTGCAATACGCGCCGGAGCCCTTGCCGGATGTGGCTCCCGATATTGTTGCAAAGGATGAAAAACGCGAGTCTGACTCTAAGGAAAGAATTAGCACGCATTAAGTCTGTGTGGGCTTCCTTGACAGCTTTTTGGAGCCCTTGTTATAAAGCGGCTCTTTCTGGCAAGTACCAGCAAGCCCACCAGTGCTCGTTTTGCTTACCACCAAAAACTTAGAAACATACTCAATATAGAGATAAGGGGACTTAGAGTGAACAAGTCGGAACTGATTGATGCTATCGCTGCATCTGCTGATATCCCGAAAGCTGCTGCTGGCCGTGCGCTGGATGCAGTTATCGAATCCGTCACTGGCGCTCTGAAGGCTGGCGACTCTGTTGTATTGGTTGGCTTTGGTACGTTCTCCGTTACAGATCGTCCTGCTCGTATCGGTCGCAACCCACAGACTGGTAAGACGCTGGAAATCGCTGCTGCTAAAAAACCAGGTTTCAAAGCCGGTAAAGCCCTGAAAGAAGCTGTCAACTAAGCCTCTTGAAGCCTTTGCCCGCCGGGTCAGAGCCAATCTGAACCGGTAGCGCAGCGGTGGTGCAGCCGGTTGCAAGACCGGAGGGTTCGAGCCCTTCCGCTTCGTCAGTTACGAGAAGGCGCATCCTCGGATGCGCCTTTCTTCTATCCGCTTTCTACCCACGCTCTGCGGTTGGTTAGTCGGTTCAACCGTTTTGGGGGACGCAATGCTGCAGAATATCAGGGACAATTCACAAGGCTGGATTGCCAAGACAATTATCGGGATCATCATCGCGTTGATGGCCCTGACGGGCATCGAAGCGATGTTCACCGCCAGTGGTAACAAGCAGAATGCTGCCCAGGTCAATGGCGAGGACGTGACTCAGAATGAACTGAGTCAGGCTGTCGACATGCAACGCCGCCAGCTGGCTCAGCAACTGGCTCAGCAGCTTGGCAAGGATTTCGATCCTGCGATGCTGGATGAAAAGCTGTTGCGTGAATCCGCTCTCAAAGGGCTGATCGACCGCAAGCTGCTGCTGCAAGGTGCGGCCGATGCCAAATTCGCTTTTTCCGAGGCTGCGCTGGATCAGCAGCTTCTGCTGACGCCTGAATTCCAGGTTGATGGCAAGTTCAATGCCGATCGTTTCGATCAGGTCATCCGCCAGTTGGGCTACAGCCGGTTGCAGTTCCGCCAGTTGCTGGGTCAGGAAATGCTGATCGGTCAGGTCCGTGCCGGTATCGCTGGCAGTGCCTTCGTGACCGATACGGAAGTCGAGGCCTTCGCCCGTCTTGAAAAACAGACTCGCGACTTTGCCACCTTGACCCTGCCTGTCGATCTGGCTGCTGCGAAAGTGACCGATGACGAAGTCAAGGCTCACTACGACCAGCATGCCAAGGAGTTCATGAGTCCTGAGCAGGTTGTGCTTGATTACATCGAATTGAAGAAGTCGTCCTTCTTCGACAAGGTGCAGGTCAAGGACGAAGACTTGCAGGATGCTTACCAGAAGGAAATCGCCAATCTGGCGGAGCAGCGTCGTGCTGCGCACATTCTGATCGAAGTGAACGACAAGCTCAATGAAACCCAGGCCAAGGCCAGACTGGAAGAAATCCAGCAGCGTCTGGCCAAGGGCGAAAGCTTTGCAGCGCTGGCCAAGGAGTTCTCCCAGGACCCTGGCTCGTCGAGCAAGGGTGGCGACCTGGGCTATGCCGGCAAGGGCGTCTACGATAAGGCCTTCGAAGAGGCGCTGTATGCCTTGAACAAGGATCAGGTTTCGCAGCCGGTACGCAGTGACTTCGGCTGGCATCTGATCAAGCTGCTGGGCGTTGAAGCACCTTCGGTGCCGAGCTTTTCCAGCCTGAAAGAGAAGCTGACCCATGATCTGAAGGCTCAGCAGGTCGAGCAGAAGTTTGTCGAAGTGACCAAACAGCTGGAAGACTCGGCTTTCGAGTCGTCCGATCTGACTCAGCCGGCTCAGGATCTGGGCCTCAAGGTGCAGACTACCGCGCCGTTCGGTCGTGAAGGCGGCGAAGGTCTGACAGCCAATCGTGCGGTGATCCAGGCAGCATTCAGCCCGGAAGTCCTCGAAGAAGGTTCCAACAGCAACACGCTGGAACTGGACCCGGAGACTGTAGTGGTCGTACGTTCCAAAGAGCACTTGCAGCCTCAGCAGTTGCCGCTTGAAAGCGTCGCCGCCTCCATCCGTACCCAGTTGCTCAAGGAGCACGCCAGTGCCGCAGCCAAGGCCAAGGGCGAAGCGCTCCTGGCAGGCCTGCGCGATGGCAAGACCCCGTTGGCAGCCAAGCAGGATGGTCATGCGTGGGCAGTTCTGGAAGCGGCTACCCGCAGTCAGGACGGTGTCGACCCGGCAGTGCTGCAAGCGGTGTTCCGTATGCCCAAGCCTACCGGCAAGGACAAGCCTGAGTTTGCCAGCCTGACCGCTGCAGACGGCAGCTTTGTGATTGTGCGTCTCAATGGCGTGAATCAGGCAACAGCGCCGAGTGACGCGGAAAAGGCGCAATACCGCCGTTTCCTGGCGTCGCGTGCCGGTCAGCAGGATTTCGCTGCTTATCGCTCGGAACTGGAAAGCAAGGCCAAGATCGAGCGTTTCTAAGCTCGATTAGATTCACTCGAAACGCCCGGTGCATTCACCGGGCGTTTTGCTTTGTGCGGTTTGTGATTTTCTTGTGATTCTTTTCCGCAGCAAGGGAACCGTTTTCAGCGCTTTGCCACTCAGTCGAGTACGTAGATCCTTGTTTCGTGCCGAGGGAGAGAAACCGCAATGAGCGATCCCATTTCAAGCACCGGTCGTGGTCCCAGTGGTTTTGGGAGCTTTCCAGTACCGGAAAACCTTACCGAAGTCCCCTTCAGTCTTACCTCGGGTGAGTTTCACAAGTCTACCGGTGGTCTGGCCGGTGTCGAGTATGGCCAGGCTGGCAAGATGGCCGGAACGGCATTGCCAGTTCCTCAGGCCGCTGAAGACTCGTTCCTCCAGCGTCTGCTGCGCGCCTTGAGCAGCCAGATCTCAGGCAAGGCCCAGCCTCCTGTGCGGGAAAATCATGAGTATCTAGACGACTCGAAATACAGCTCGCCCGAGGAACTGGCCAAATGGGACGGTCTGTTGGGTGATATGCCGCCCTCCAAGCGTGAGCAGGCTGCCAAAGAGCTGAACCGCCCGATTGCCGCTGCCAGAATGATTGCCGCCAATGACCCGGATGCGGACAAGGCCTGGGCCTTCCTGGATGAGAACCCGACTCTGAAAACCGCCATGGACACGGCTCAGGGTGGCAAGGCGGACGGCAAGATTACCAAGAAGGACGCCAAGACCTTCGCCAAGAACATGGAGAAACAGGTCGATAAAGGCACAGACAGCCTTAATGACTTCCGCAAGGACAACCCGGATGCCGATGCACAATCGGTGCAGTTGGTGCGTTCGGCAGCCGTGCTGCTGGCTCATGAGCCAATAACCGAAGCCGGTGATCCGTCCAACGCCCAGGGCGTTGAAGGCCAGACCAAGGTCAATGGCCGCACCACCATCGCGGGGCTTGAGTCGGTGAGCGCCAATAACCCGGGGCTTTCCAGTGTCCTGCAGGACTCTGCCGCCACCTGGGCGCAGCCAGGCATGTTCGAGATGATGGACCAGGGCAACATGCGCGGCAAAAAGCTGGCGATGCGGGCTCCTGACGGTGTGATGATCAAGCGGGATATCAGCACCTGGATCAAGCACAAGGCCCCAGCCAATGAAGAGGACTTTTCACGGGTTCTCACCGACGCTGCGACTATCGGTGCGGTTTCAAGTGTGGATATCAGCAAGCTGAACGGCGATGTGTTCAGCAACCCTCAGGCCTACAGCGGCGAGCAGAAAGCCGCCGTACTGGTGGAGTTGCAACAGATTTCCGAGCAGGTCGTGGCGGGACGCTCGATTCGTAACACCTCGGCCACCGAAACCGCTCTGGATGAAAAGATCACCCAGTTGCAGAACGATCCTTCCGTGCAGGCCTTTCTGGCCAGGAATACCGACCGCCAGGCAGAGTTGATTATTAACAGCGACCCGGCACTGGCTCAGGTGGTGAATGAAACCACGACCAAAAAAGCAGCGGCGGGTACCACCGGAATGAGCACCGCATTTACCCCCGGTGGCACTGGCAAGGATACGAATCAGACCAAGGATGATCTGAAGCAGGCTGCCAGCACTATTCACGAGGTGATCGACTTTGGTGACAAGGTGGGTGTGCGCAGGGGCGGTGCAAACGCAGCGGTAGGTATCGGTGGGCGTGTAGCCGCGGCTGTTGGCGGGCGTATTGTCGGGGCGGTTGCCGGTCAGGCGGCGGGTGCAGCGGCAGCTTCGGCGATTGGTGCGGCGGCCGGCCCCGTGGGCTGGGCGGTCAGTGGTGCCATAAGCATCGGCATGGGTATTTCGGAGATCATCAACTCGGTGAAGGAGCGTAAGGAACGCAAGGCCTTCAGCCGTACCGTCAACCCGACTCTGGAGCAGTTCGGCATACCCAAGCCTAAATAGGCGTGGGGGCAGAAACAGAAAATCCGGATCCCTGGCGGGCGTCCGGATTTTCTGTTTTCAGGGCCGACGTCAGACGCCAGCCCCTATCGAAGATCACTCTTCGATGTTGCCCATCGCAGTGGTGTTGAAACCGCCGTCGACGTACATGATTTCACCGCTGATGCCGGACGCCAGGTCCGAGCACAGGAAGGCGCCGGCGTTGCCGACTTCTTCGATGGTGACGTTGCGACGCAGAGGGGTCTGCGCTTCGTTGGCTGCCAGCATCTTGCGGAAGTTCTTGATACCCGAAGCAGCCAGGGTACGGATCGGACCAGCCGATACGGCGTTGACGCGAGTGCCTTCCGGGCCGAGGCTGCCAGCCAGGTAGCGAACGCCGGCTTCCAGGCTGGCCTTGGCCATGCCCATCACGTTGTAGTTAGGCATGGTGCGCTCAGCGCCCAGGTACGACAGGGTCAGCAGGCTGCCATTGCGGCCTTTCATCAGTTCGCGACCGGCTTTGGCCAGGGCAACGAAGCTGTAGGCGCTGATGTCGTGAGCGATGCGGAAGCCGTCACGGGTGGTGGCTTCGGTGAAGTCGCCATCAAGCTGGTCGCCTGGAGCGAAGCCAACGGAGTGAACGATGACGTCCAGGCCGTCCCACTTCTTGCTCAGCTCTTCAAAGACCTTGTTGATCTCTTCGTCGCTTGCCACGTCGCAAGGGAAGCACAGCTCAGGGCCTGAGCCCCAGCCTGCTGCGAACTCTTCGACGCGGCCCTTGAGTTTGTCGTTCTGGTAGGTGAACGCAAGCTCGGCACCTTCACGATGCATGGCGGCAGCGATGCCGGATGCGATGGACAGTTTGCTGGCGACACCGACGATCAGGACGCGCTTACCGGCGAGAAAACCCATGTGTTGTTCCTCTTCAGGTTAATCGACAGCTACCGGCGCCAAAAAGGCTGCTTCCAGTAGCTGCTGTGTATAGGGATGTTGCGGTGCGGCGAAGATATCCTGCGCCACACCCTGTTCGACCACTTTGCCTTGCTTGACCACCATCAACTGGTGGCTCAGCGCTTTGACGACAGCCAGGTCATGGCTGATGAACAAATACGTCAGGTTGTACTTGGTTTGCAGCGAGCGCAGTAACTCGACTACCTGACGCTGCACTGTCCGGTCGAGGGCCGATGTCGGCTCGTCCAGCAGAATCAGCGCCGGTTTTAACACTAATGCACGGGCTATGGCGATTCGCTGCCTTTGCCCACCCGAGAACTCGTGGGGGTAGCGGTGCCGGGTTTCCGGGTCCAGACCTACTTCCCTGAGTGCCTCGATAATTGCCGCTTCCTGCTCGGCGTCCGTCCCCATGCCATGAATGCGCAGGCCTTCGCCCACGATATCGCTCACTGACATGCGCGGGCTCAAACTGCCAAACGGGTCCTGGAACACCACTTGAATCTGTCTGCGCAGCGGACGAATCTGCTGCTGCGACAGGCCATCAAGCGGCTTGCCTTCAAACCGTATGGCGCCCTGGCTGCCGATGAGCCTGAGTATTGCCAGGCCCAGCGTCGACTTGCCCGATCCACTTTCACCGACAATCCCCAGTGTCTGCCCTTGAGGCAGGCTGAAGCGAATACCATCCACCGCCTTGACGTGATCGACGGTTCGCTTGAGCAGGCCTTTCTTGATCGGGAACCAGACTTTCAGGTCCTCGACTTCAAGCAGTGGAGCGCCAGCCGGGTTGGTCGAAGGACCGCCGCTGGGCTCTGCACTGAGCAACACCTGGGTGTACGGATGCTGTGGTGAACGGAACAGCTCTTCGCACAATGCTTGTTCGACGATGCAACCGCGCTGCATGACACATACACGATTGGCTATTTGCCTCACAACGTTCAAATCATGGCTGATCAGCAGCAATGCCATGCCCAGACGAGCCTGTAATTGCTTGAGCAATTCGAGGATTTTCAGCTGTACCGTAACATCCAGCGCGGTGGTCGGTTCGTCGGCAATCAGCAGTTCGGGCTCGTTTGCCAGGGCCATGGCGATCATGACGCGCTGGCGCTGGCCGCCTGACAGCTCGTGGGGCAGGGCCTTGAGCCGTTTGTGTGGCTCGCTGATGCCGACCATTTCCAGCAGCTCCAGCGTACGCGCCGTGGCTGCCTTGCCGGTGAGCCCCTTGTGCAGGCCGAGTACCTCGTTGATCTGCTTTTCCACCGAATGCAGCGGATTGAGCGAGGTCATGGGCTCCTGGAAAATCATGGCAATGCGATTGCCACGAATGGAGCGCAGTTTTTTCTCGTCCATCTTCAGCAGGTCATCGCCCGCATAGCGGATGGTTCCGGCAGGATGGGTGGCGATGGGGTAGGGCAGCAGGCGCAGGATCGAGTGCGCGGTGACCGACTTGCCGGAGCCGCTTTCACCCACCAGAGCCAGGGTTTCGCCGCGACGGATATCGAAGCTGATGTTTTCGACCACGCGCTGGCGCGACTCGCCTGTCACGAACTCGACCGCCAGATCGCGGATTTCGATCAGATTGTCATTGTTCATTTCATTTCCTTGGGTCGAAAGCATCGCGGGCGGATTCGCCGATGAACACCAGCAGGCTCAACATCAATGCCAGTACGGCAAAGGCGCTGATCCCGAGCCACGGGGCTTGCAGGTTGGATTTGCCCTGCGCGACCAGTTCGCCCAGCGAAGGCGAGCCGGCGGGCAGGCCGAAGCCCAGGAAGTCCAGCGCTGTCAGTGTGCCGATGGCGCCGGTCAGAATGAACGGCATGAACGTCATGGTCGACACCATGGCATTGGGCAGGATATGGCGGAACATGATCGCGCCGTTCTCCATGCCCAGCGCCCTGGCAGCGCGCACGTATTCCAGATTGCGGCCGCGCAGGAATTCTGCGCGTACCACGTCCACCAGACTCATCCAGGAAAACAGCAGCATGATGCCCAGCAGCCACCAGAAATTGGGCTGCACGAAGCTGGCCAGGATAATCAGCAGGTACAGCACCGGCAGGCCTGACCAGACCTCCAGGAAGCGCTGGCCCATCAGGTCCACCCAGCCGCCATAGAAACCCTGCAAGGCACCGGCAATCACGCCGATGATGGAACTGAGCACCGTCAGGATCAGGGCGAACAATACCGAGATGCGGAAACCATAGATCACGCGGGCCAGCACATCGCGCCCTTGATCGTCGGTGCCCAGCAGGTTCTCGCTGGAGGGCGGCGCCGGGGCGGGGACTTTCAGGTCGTAGTTGATGCTCTGGTAGCTGAACGGAATGGGTGCCCAAAGGGTCCAGCCGTTCTTTTGCGCGACCAGTTCCTTGATGTAGGGGCTCTTGTAATTGGCTTCCAGCGGGAATTCCCCGCCGAAGGTGGTTTCCGGGTAACGCTTGAACACCGGGAAGTACCATTCGCCGTCATAGCGCACAGCCAGCGGCTTGTCGTTGGCGATCAGTTCCGCGCCCATGCTCAGGCCGAACAGGATCAGAAACAGCCACAGCGACCACCAGCCGCGCTTGTTGGCCTTGAAACGCTCGAAGCGGCGGCGATTGAGAGGAGACAGCTTCATATCAATGCTTCCTGCTTTCAAAGTCGATGCGCGGGTCTACCAGGGTGTACGTGAGGTCACCGATCAGTTTCACCAGCAGCCCCAGCAGGGTGAAGATGAACAGGGTGCCGAAGACCACCGGGTAATCGCGGTTGATGGCCGCTTCAAAACTCATCAGGCCAAGGCCGTCCAGGGAAAAGATCACCTCCACCAGCAGCGAGCCGGTAAAGAAGATCCCCATGAAGGCCGAAGGGAAACCTGCGATCACCAACAGCATGGCGTTGCGGAACACATGGCCGTACAACACGCGGTTATTGCTCAGGCCCTTGGCCTTGGCGGTCACTACGTATTGCTTGCTGATTTCGTCCAGGAAGCTGTTCTTGGTCAGCAGGGTCATGGTGGCGAAGTTGCCGATCACCAGCGCTGTCACCGGCAGCACCAGATGCCAGAAGTAATCGCCTATCTTGCCCAGCGTGCTCATCTCGTCGAAGCCATTGGACGTCAGGCCGCGCAGCGGGAACCAGTTGAAATAACTGCCACCGGCAAATACCACGATCAACAGGATGGCGAACAGGAACGCGGGAATTGCATAACCGACGATGATTGCCGAACTGGTCCAGACATCGAAATGGCTGCCATGGCGAGTGGCCTTGGCGATACCCAGCGGGATCGACACCAGATACATGATCAGGGTGCTCCATAGCCCGAGGGATATGGACACCGGCATCTTCTCGACAATCAGGTCGATCACTTTTGCATCGCGGAAGAAACTGTCACCGAAATCCAGCTGCGCGTAGTTCTTGATCATGATCCACAAGCGCTCCGGTGCCGACTTGTCGAAGCCGTACATGCGCTCGATTTCCTTGATCAGCGCCGGGTCCAGGCCCTGTGCGCCGCGGTAGTTGGAGCCTGCCACCGCGACTTCCGAGCCACCACCGGCGATGCGGCTGGTGGCACCGTCGAAACCTTCGATCTTGGCGATCATCTGTTCCACAGGTCCGCCGGGAGCGGCCTGGATGATGATGAAGTTGATGATCAGGATGCCGAACAGGGTCGGGATAATCAGCAGCAAGCGCCGGAGAATATAAGCCAGCATGTTATTGCTCCGTACTCGCAGGTTCAGCTTGCCCGTTGGCAGGCTGTGCGGGAATCGCCGGTTTTGCGTCCGGTTTCATCCACCAGGTCATGACGCCTATGTCCGACAGTGGCGGGGCCTTGGGGTGCGCGATATGGTCCCAGTAGGCCACGCGCCAGGTCTTGATGTGCCAGTTGGGCACCACATAGAAGCCCCACAGCAGGACGCGGTCCATGGCCTTGGTATGGGTGATCAGGTTCTGACGCGAGTCGGCATTGATCAGACCGTCCACCAAGGTATCGATGGCCGGGTCCTTGAGGCCCATGAAGTTGCGGCTGCCAGGGTTGTCGGCGCTGGAGGAGTGGAAGTAGATCCGCTGTTCGTTGCCCGGCGAGCTGGATTGCGGGTAGCTGCTGACGATCATCTCGTAGTCCCGCGAGCGCAGGCGGTTGATGTACTCCGAGACGTCCACCCGGCGAATGCTCAGCTCGATACCCAGATCGTTCAGGTTGCGCTTGTAGGGCAGCAGGACACGCTCAAATTCGGTCTGGGCCAGCAGAAACTCCAGTTTGACCGGGTTGCCCTGGGTATCCACCATCTTGTCGTTGACGATTTTCCAGCCCGCTTCCTGCAATAACTGGAAGGCGCGGCGCAATTGAGGACGGATCATGCCGCTGCCGTCGTTGACCGGCAGTTTGTATTCTTCGCTGAAGACCCGATCAGGGATCTTGCCGCGCAATGGTTCCAGGATGGCAAGTTCCTGTGCCGAAGGCAGGCCGCTGGAGCCCATTTCGGAGTTGTCGAAGTAGCTTTTGGTCCGGCTATAGGAGCCGTTGAACAGTTGCTTGTTGGTCCACTCGAAATCCAGCAGCAGAGTCAGGGCTTCACGGACCCTTATGTCCTGAAAGACCGGTTTGCGCAGGTTGAAGACGAAGCCCTGCATGCCGGTCGGGTTGCCGTTGGGCAACTCTTCCTTGATCAGGCGGCCATCGCGCACGGCGGGTGTGTTGTAGGCCGTGGCCCAGTTCTTGGCGCTGGTTTCCAGCCAGTAATCGAACTGCCCGGCCTTGCCGGCTTCCAGCGCGACCGTGTTGTCACGGTAATAATCAGTGGTCAGGAAGTCGAAGTTGTAGAGCCCTTTGTTGATCGCCAGATCCTTGGCCCAGTAATCCTTGACCCGCTCATAACGCACCGAGCGCCCGGCCTTGACCTCGGCCACCTTGTAAGGGCCGCTACCCAGCGGGACTTCCAGATTGCTCTTGCTGAAGTCGCGAGTGGCCCAGAAATGCTTGGGCAGTACCGGCAACTGGCCAATGATCAACGGCATTTCACGGTTGTTCTTGTGCTTGAACTTGAACAGAACGCGCAAAGGGTCTTCGGCAATCACCTGATCCACATCGGCGTAGTAGCCGCGATACATGGGCGAGCCATGTTTCATCAGGGTTTCAAAGCTGAACACCACGTCCTCGGCACGTATCGGATGCCCGTCATGGAAGCGCGCTTCAGGTCGCAGGTAGAAACGCACCCAGTCATTGTCCGGCGACTTTTCGATCTTGCCGGCGATCAGTCCGTACTCGGTGAAGGGTTCATCCAGGCTACGGCTGGTGAGGGTGTCGTAGATCAGGCTGACATCGTCAGCGGCCACGCCCTTGTTGATGAACGGGTTGAGGCTGTCGAAACTGCCGAAGCCTGCCTGACGAAATGTCCCGCCCTTGGGCGCGTCGGGGTTCACGTAATCGAAATGCTTGAAGTTGGCCGGGTATTTCGGGGCTTCGTCATACAGCGTCACGGCATGCTGGGGAGCCGCCTGGGCCGTGCAGACGATACCGGCCAGCAACAGGCCGCCAGCCTGCATGAACAGGGAACGCAGTGGGGTCATCGGGTCTTCTCCGGAGTCTTGAGCCACCACGCACGCAACCCCATGGTATAGGGCGGGGTGGTGACCATGGCGAATCGATTGCGATAGGCCAGGCGATGATTGTTCAGGTACCAGTTCGGAATGCTGTAATGCTGGGACAGCAATACGCGATCAAGTGCGCGTGCGGTTGCGACTTGTTCATCATGCGTCTGTGCGGCCAGCAGCTTGTTGAGCAGGCTGTCGACCACAGGATTGGCGACGCCCGCGTAGTTCTTGCTGCCATTGACCGTGGCCTGGCTGGAGTGGAAATACTGCCACTGTTCAAGGCCGGGGCTGAGTGTCTGTTGCAGGGTCATGAGGATCATGTCGAAGTCGAAATGATCAAGCCGCTGTTTGTACTGGGCGCGGTCCACCGTGCGCAGGCTCGCTTCGATCCCTATGCGGCGCAGGTCTTCTATGTAGGGTTGCAGGATGCGTTCGAGATTGGGGTTCACCAGCAGAATCTCGAAATGCAGCGGTTGTTGGTCCGCATTGAGCAGGCCTCGCTCCGACAGCGTCCAGCCTGCCTTGGCAAGCAGGCCCAGTGCCTTGCGCAGGGTTTCACGCGGAATGCCGCGGGCATCGGTCTTCGATGGGCTGAAGGGGGCGGTGAACAGGCTGGCGGGTAACTGGTCCCGGTAAGGCTCCAGCAGGGCCAGCTCGCGGCCGGTGGGCAGATCCGTCGCGGAAAACTCGCTGTTGGGGTAATAGCTGGTAGAGCGTGAGTAGGCATCACTGAACAGTGCGCGGTTGGTCCACTCGAAATTGAACATCAGCCCCAGTGCTTCACGCACCCGGATATCGGCAAAGGTGCCGCGCCGGGTATTCATGAACAGCCCCTGAGTCTGAGTCGGGATCTTGTGCGGGATCTGCGCCTTGATCACCTGCCCATTGGCGACCGCCGGGAAGTTGTAGCCATTGGCCCAGTTCTTGGCCTGATGTTCGATATAAATGTCGAATTCACCGGCCTTGAAGGCTTCAAACGCCACATCGCTGTCGCGGTAGAACTCCACTTCGACGCGATCGAAGTTGTATTTGCCGCGATTGACCGGCAAGTCCTTGCCCCAGTAATCCTTGACCCGCTCGAACACCAGTTGGCGTCCGGGCTGTACGCGGGTAATGCGATAGGGGCCGCTGCCCAGTGGCGGCTCGAAAGTCGTGGCCTTGAAGTCGCGGTCTTTCCAGTAATGCTGCGGCAGTACCGGCAGCTCACCCAGGCGCAGGATCAGTAGCGGATTGCCTGAGCGTTTGAAGACAAAGCGGATGCGATGGCGATTGAGAATGTCGACTCGCTGCACTTCCTGCAAGGCCGTGCGGTATTGCGGGTGACCGTCCTTGAGCAGTGTGCGATAGGAGAAGGCCACGTCATAGGCCGTGATCGGCTTGCCATCGTGAAAGCGCGCCTGGGGACGAAGATTGAACACCACCCAGCTGCGGTCCTCGCTGAACTCCACCGACTGTGCGATCAGCCCGTAACTGGATGTGGGCTCGTCGCCGGACGGGTCGTACTGGCCGGTGCCGACCATCAGGGGTTCGTTCAGCTCATTGACGCCGTATTGCAGGAAGTTGCCTGTCGACACAGGGCTGGTGCCCTTGAAGGTGTAAGGGTTGAGCGTGTCGAACGTGCCGAAGGCCATGATTCGCAAGGTGCCACCTTTCGGCGCCTCGGGATTGACCCAGTCGAAATGAGTGAAACTGGCCGGGTACTTGAGAACGCCAAATTGCGCATAGCCATTGCTTTCGCTGATGGCAGCGTTGGCACAGAAGCTCAAGACCAGACAGATGACTAGCAGGAAGGGACGTATCACGATCCAGACGGCTTGGGCTTTCGGGTCGCTAACAGTAACAGCTTGTCCCGGCTGGAAAAAGACCGCTGGCAATGCAGGATGGGTGGTCTGGACGACCACTTGCCCCGAGGTTGCTTCAGGGCAGGTGGCCGACGTCATCAATGAGGCAGGTAGACAGTCAGGGTCTGGCCGGGTTTAAGGGCCTGACCGGTACGTGGATTCCAGCGCTTGAGATGCTTCATCTCGACGTTGAAGCGCTTGGCGACCAGATACATCGAGTCGCCTTTCTGGATCTTGTACTGCATGGATTTCTTTTCGGGCTCGGCGCTGGCCGTTGCAGTGGCTGCTTTCTCGGCCTTGCCGCCCTGAACGATCAGCGTCTGGCCAATCTTGAGCTTGTTGCCGGACAGCTTGTTCCAGCGCTGCAACTCTTCGACATCAACCTTGTGGGCCTGAGCGATGCTCGACAGGTTGTCGCCATTCCTGACCTTGTAGCTGCGGCTGGTGGCCGGTTTGTCGTTGCTGGCCAGCTCCTCGAACACAGGCTGCGAAGACTTCATGCCCGGCTGGACCGGAATGCTCAAGGACTGACCGGCCTTGAGTTTGTTGCCAGCCAGCCTGTTGTTGCTCTTGATCGAGCTGACCGGCACCTGATAACGGCTGGCAAGGCTTTCGAGCGTATCGCCACGACGTACGCGGTAGGGTTGCCATGCGGTCAGTTCTTCGGACTTCATGGCCGACAGGCTTGCTGTCAGTATGTGCGCCTTTGAAGTCGGCACCAGCAAATGCTGAGGGCCATCAATGGTCAGGCGCTTCTTGAAGGCCGGGTTGAGCTGGATGAGTTCGTCTTCGTCGATATTGGCCAGGCTTGCGACCTTGGACAGATCGACACGCTTGTTGAGCTCGACGACTTCGAAATAGGGTTCGTTGGCAATCGGGTTCAGGTTGACGCCATAGGCATCCGGCGACAGAACCACCTGGGAAAGTGCCAGCAGCTTGGGCACATAGTCGCGTGTTTCCTGAGGCAGCGGCAGGTTCCAGTAGTCCGTTGGCAGGCCGAGCTTCTCGTTGCGTTCGATGGCGCGGCTGACTGTGCCTTCGCCCGCATTGTAGGCCGCCAGTGCCAACAGCCAGTCGCCGTTGAACATGTCATGCAGTTTGGTCAGGTAATCCATTGCCGCCACGGTGGACGCCTGGATATCGCGTCGACCGTCATAGAAGCTGGTCTGGCGCAGATTGAAGTAGCGCCCCGTGGACGGGATGAACTGCCACAGGCCTACAGCCTGGCTGCGGGAGATCGCCATCGGGTTGTAGGCGCTTTCGATCACTGGCAGCAGGGCCAGCTCAAGCGGCATGTTGCGTTCTTCCAGGCGCTCGACGATGTAGTGCATATAGAGGCTGCCGCGCTCGCCCGCGTTTTCAAGAAAGGACGGGTTGTTGGCGAACCACAGGCGCTGCTGATCGATACGGGGGTTCTGGTCGTTGTTCTGTTGCAACTGGAAACCCTGGCGCATCCGGTCCCAGATATCCTGGGGCGGGGCCGACTGGTTTGGCGTCTGGGTAATGAAGATGGGTTTTTGCTTGATGCCGGTGGACAGGTTGGGCGTGCGGTAAGTGCTGCTTGGCTCCACATGACTTGTGGTCTGGCAGCCTGCCAGTAGCGCACTCGCTGCTACAGCCACAGCCTGAGCCAACCGAGTCAATGCGTCCGAATTTAGGTGTTTGCGTGTAAGTGACGACATTGGCTGGGGGGGACTTCCAGGCGAAAATGTCGGGCGATTCTAGAAAGCGTCCCCCCAACGGTCAACCTTTCAGAATTTTCGTGCCGATTCCACGCGCTTTAGAACGTATCTTTCCAAGCCCTCAAGCTAGCAAAAACCTCGCTCGGCGAGCTGTTTTCACGGCCGGTCCGTTCGTCCGCTTTTTCTTTAACAGATGTTTCCCGGACCCTGAGGAAGGGGTTTGTGCGTCGTTCCAGAGCTAGATTGGAAGGCAGGCTGATACGATTTTCACTGCGCCATTGGCTGACTTGCGCCAGACGTTCGGCAATATCCCGATTTTCGGGTTCCACGGCCTGGGCGAAACGCAGGTTGCTTAGTGTGTATTCATGGGCGCAGTAGATCAGCGTGCTGTCGGGTAAGGCCGCCAGTCGGCTCAGGGAATCATGCATCTGCTGCGGCGTCCCTTCAAAAAGGCGTCCGCAGCCAGCGGCAAACAGGGTATCGCCACTGAACAGCACGGGAGCCGTCGCGTCATCGTGATAAAAGGCGATATGGCCAAGGGTATGGCCCGGGACGGCATGGACCGCGAAATCCAGGCCCAGAACGGATACCCTGTCGTTGTCCACCAGCGCGATGTCACGGGCGGGGATGTTTTCCGTGGCCGGGCCGAGCACTCTGGCGCCAGTGGCCTGCTTGAGCTGCACGACACCACCGACATGGTCGTTGTGATGATGAGTGATCAGGATATCGGTCAGTTGCCAGCCGGGATTGTGCTCCAGCCAGTCGAGTACTGGCTGCGCATCACCCGGATCGACCACTGCGCAGCGTTGAGTGGAAAGGTCTTGTAACAACCAGATGTAGTTATCGTTGAAAGCGTGCAGGGCGTGGATCTGTATCATGGCGCAGTTCGCACATCGGGAAACAATGGTGCATCTTAGTCTTTGATACGGCTGCAAGCGAACCCCCAAGGAGACCTCAAATGACCGATGAAGCGTTCGCCCAGGCCGATCCTGAATGGCTTGCTTTGATCCAGGCCGCCCGCAAGTGGCTGTCCGGGCCGTTGGGACAACTCCTGCTTGAGGAGGAGCGTCGGATTCTCGAAGACGAACTGGGGCGTTATTTCGGTGGTTATCTTGTGCATTACGGGCCATCTGCCGAAAACCCGCCCGTGGCGAAGCAGGTACAACGCAATGTCAGGCTTGGCGCGCCGCTGCCCGGCGTAGAGATCGTCTGCGAAGAAGAAGCCTGGCCATTGAGCGAGCATGCCGCCGATGTGGTGGTCCTGCAGCATGGCCTGGATTTCTGCCTTTCGCCCCATGGCCTGCTGCGCGAAGCCGCCAGCAGCGTCAGGCCGGGCGGGCACCTGCTGATTATCGGTATCAACCCCTGGAGCACCTGGGGTTTACGGCATGTCTTCGCTCGCGATGCCTTGCGCAAGGCGCGCTGCATTTCACCGTCCCGTGTCGCCGACTGGCTGAACCTGCTGGGGTTCGCACTGGAGAAGCGGCGCTTCGGGTGTTATCGTCCGCCCCTTTCTTCGGCAGCATGGCAGGCACGCCTCAGCGGTCTGGAAAGCCTCGGTGAGGGGCGGCAAAGTCCGGGCGGCGGCTTCTATCTATTGGTGGCGCGCAAACTGGTGGTTGGCTTGCGTCCCTTGCGTCAGGTCCGTCGCGAGCCGATGGGCAAGCTGATTCCGTTGCCGATGGCCAAGGTCAACCGCAACACGCCGCAACCTTGATGGTCTGGCCTGTCGTCCTGCCCGAATAATCCCTTGATTCTGGAACGGTCGTAATGAGCGAAAGCGTTGAACTCTTCACTGATGGCGCCTGCAAGGGCAACCCTGGCCCCGGCGGCTGGGGTGCATTGCTCATCTACAAGGGCGTCGAAAAGGAATTGTGGGGCGGCGAGGCCAATACCACCAATAACCGCATGGAGCTGACCGGTGCCATTCGCGGCCTGGAAGAACTCAAGCGTCCTTGCGAAGTGACCCTGGTGACGGACTCGCAATACGTCATGAAAGGCATCACCGAATGGATGGTCAACTGGAAGAAGCGCGGCTGGAAAACCGCTGCCAAGGAGCCGGTCAAGAATGCCGACCTCTGGCAGCAACTGGACGAACAGGTCAGCCGTCATACCGTGAAGTGGCAGTGGGTGCGTGGCCATATCGGCCATCCCGGCAACGAGCGTGCCGACCAGTTGGCCAACCGTGGTGTGGATGAGGTGCGCGGCATCAAGCAGGGCTGACCGTTTGCCCGATGAGCTGAACGGCTCATCCGGCCTTGCAGCGTGCTAATATCGCGGCCTGTAGACGAGGCAACAGTCAATGGCAGTGCAAAACACAGATAACAGGTCCGTAGTACTCGATACCGAAACCACCGGTATGCCTGTCACCGACGGGCACCGCATCATCGAGATCGGTTGCGTCGAGTTGATCGGCCGCCGCCTGACCGGGCGGCATTTTCACGTCTATCTGCAACCTGATCGCGAGAGCGATGAAGGTGCGATTGGCGTTCACGGTATCACCAACGAATTTCTGGTTGGCAAACCGCGCTTCAATGAAGTCGCCGAAGAATTCTTCGAGTTCATCAAGGGCGCCCGGCTGATCATCCATAACGCGGCGTTCGACGTTGGCTTCATCAACAACGAATTCGCGTTGATGGGCGCGCACGACAAGGCCGATATCACCCAGCATTGCTCGGTGCTCGATACGCTGTTGATGGCCCGTGAGCGTCACCCGGGCCAGCGCAACAGCCTCGATGCCTTGTGCAAACGCTATGGCGTAGACAACTCGGGCCGTGAGCTGCACGGCGCATTGCTCGACTCCGAGATCCTGGCCGATGTCTATCTGGCCATGACTGGTGGGCAGACCAGCCTGTCTCTGGCCGGTAACGCGAGCGATGACAATGGCTCCAGCGGCGGGAGTGCCAACCGCGGCAGCGAGATTCGCCGCCTGTCAGGCCGCCAGCCGTCGCGCATCATTCGTGCGACCGAAAGTGAACTGGCAGAGCACGAAGCACGCCTGGCCATTATTGCCAAGGCGGCCGGCGCGCCAGCGTTGTGGGCTCAGATGCAAGAGGCCAAGGCTCAGGCCCAGTCCTGACCGGGCAACGGTTTGCACCAACAGGGCAGTGGTGAAATGACTGTAGCGAACCCGTCACTGAGCATTCGTGTCGCAGACGAATGCTTCGAGGACTATATCCTCAACAGCGAGTTCACCTTTACGGTCCATGGCTACGCCCGGGTGGTCGTGGGGGAGAGTGTCGAGTCCTGGGTCATCGATTCGGTAGAGCCTTATCTCAAGAACTACGGCATCGACTCACAGGAATTCTGCGATTACCGCGACGCTGCCGACAGTACGGTGCTGGTTGCCTGGCTGGGAGAGCAGGCGGTCGGGCATATCGTGCTCAGTACCCACTGGAATGGTTTTGCCCATATCGATGAGCTGGCGGTCGACGAGTCGGCACGTCGTTGCGGGGTTGCCCGATCCTTGCTGGATGTGGCGCAGTTCTGGAGCCGCCAGCGCAATCTGCCGGGGATAATGCTCGAAACCCAGAACAATAATCTGGCGGCTTGCAGGCTGTATGAGCGGTGCGGGTATGTGGTGGGTGGTTTCGATCACATGCGTTACCGCAGCATCGACCCGCAGACTCGTGAGACAGCGATTTTCTGGTATCTGATATTTCCCTGAAGGGTGGGAGCGAAGAAATATCTTCCCGGATAAATCCGGTCCCACACCTGCACACGGATGTTATGGGATTCGGGTCATCTTCACGCCGGACTGGATCACTTCAAAATCATCCCCGCCCAAATGGTTGACCCTGTCTCCGATAGCCAGACGATACGTTTTGACAGGCTCCTTGCCGTCAGCCTCATCAGGCTGTGATTCCTGGAATTCATGCACCGGGTAGATACGGCCTGCCGCATCTCTTGCATGAAACTGTCCGACGAGAACTGAAGCCATCTGCTTTGTAACCTCTGAAACTGAAGATAACCGTTGGATTAAGAATCCACCGAGGCTTGTAGACCACTGATTCATAGGTGAGTTTGGCGGGCACGAAAAAATAGTGGGCTATTCCATTCGCCTCTTGAACATGACTTGGGCTATACCTGATGGTTCCTTGAATCAGATGACGGATATCTCCATGAGCCAGGTTCACTCCATCGCTGTATTGGTCGGCAGTCTGAGAAAAGACTCCATCAACCGTAAGATCGCGCTCGCATTGGCTGATCTGGCCCCTGACACACTGAAGCTGAACATCGTCGAGATCGGTGACCTGCCGCTGTACAACGAAGACATTGATGGCGCTTCGGCCCCGCAGGCCTACACGAGATTTCGCGAACAGCTTGCAGCCGCAGACGGCCTGTTGTTCGTTACCCCGGAATATAACCGTTCAGTGCCAGGCGCCCTGAAGAATGCCATTGACGTGGGCTCGCGGCCTTATGGCAAAAGTGCTTTCAGTGGCAAGCCGGGCGCGGTGATCAGTGCTTCACCCGGCGCGATCGGTGGTTTTGGTGCCAATCACCATTTGCGCCAGTCACTGGTGTTTCTGGACGTTCCTTGCCTGCAACAGCCCGAAGCCTATCTGGGCAATGCAGGTACCTTTTTCGACGAGGCCGGTACGCTGTCGGAGAAGACCCGGCCGTTCCTGCAAACCTTCATCAATGCCTACGCTGTCTGGGTAGAGAAAAACAGCAAGGTCACCGCCAACTGACATTGCTCGAGGCTTCATTTCAATATCCGGCAATCAATTGCTTTATGTAACGCAGCCATTTCGACGCCCTCCATAAGCTGTTTCTTTTCCTTGCCTGCGCCGGTCATCCGGCGTGTGGCGAGATTTCATGAAAAGGAAATGGCACATGTCATCACCCCCGTATTTTTTCAGCGAGTCGCTCAAAGTGCGATTCGAGCAGAGTATCAAGGCGGCAATCGACACATCCCGTATCCGGGGCGACGAGGGCAGATGGCTACAGCGACTGGTGGGCGAAACCGGCAAGTCGGACGTGCCTCCTCCCCGTGTCGACAGGCTGGTCATGGATGATGGCTCCACGCCCAACGCTGAGCTGGCCGGCGCATTATTGATAAGCGATACGCAGGACAGCAAAGCTCCGGTGTTCCTGAGTACCTTGTTGTTCGGTATCGAGCGTTTCAAGAGCAGGGCTGCGTTGCTCGTCAGCCTCAAGAAAAGGTTCGACGAGATCCGGGAAATGTCGCTGGAGGTCGATGCGCGCTTGATCGATGGCCCGCTGTTCGAGGTTCAGATGCAGTCTGTTGTCCAGCAACAGGTGCAGCATCTTGACCGGTTGTCCGAACGACTGCACGGCATGCCGTTCCTGCAGACTGCGCTCGGTAAAGCCTTGCAGCAAAGGCTTGCACAGCTTCTGCCCGGCAATGATATCGATGTCTTCCACCATCCCGTGCAAATCGTCGAGGAACGCTCATCCGAAAGCGTCATGACGACCAGTCTGGTGGCATGCACCCAGACACTGGTCGAGGTCGCGACCCATAAATATGCGGGTGAAGAGCCTGGAAAAGGGCTTGTCCTGAGATTTCTGGATGCTCAAGGCCGGATTCTGACCCCGGTCCAGGCGCAGCCATACGTCCAGGCGCTCGATGAGTTGAGGTCTATCGTCACCGATACGTACGAGCAGTTGCTGGATGAGTACTGGAGTCAGGTTACGAATGATGGCCGCACGCTACGAGATGTTGTCGCCCATGCCCTGGCCGAGTCCTTGCGCCAGACCTTGTTGACCGGTACAGAGCAAGGGGCACTGACGGTACACGAATGCCGCCATCTGAGTTCACTGCTGCCGTATCCCGGTGCGCCTGAGGATTTGAAATCGGTCACGGTCAGCAGGCTGGCTGTCAGTATCGGTGATCAGGAGCCGGTCAAGCTGGTCGGTGTATTCCTGATCGAGTTTCGGGTCGAGCAGTTACCGGTGCTGTATCTGTTTTCATCGTTGTACGGGTTCAGGCATTACGTTGACAGGAAGCAGATCAGCGAGCATTTCTCCAGTGTTCAGGGGCGAGCCGAACTGCTGAGTTTTTCCTCGCTGGACGATCACTCCCTGATCGACATGCAAGGCACGCTCAAGCTGCGTGTCGATGCACTGACTGTTCCGTGGTTTCCCGAGTTCATCAGGTCGATCATCGGCTTGCAGAAGCGAAATGTTCGCTATGCGCTGGGCCTGCCGGCAATCGCTTATCAAAAGGCATCGGTCCGGGTCGACGATGCACTCGATGTGCGTGGCTTGCTGGATGCCCGGTTGTTGCGCCTGCGTGATTCAGGACGCTGGCAGGCCGGGCAGATTGAATTCGAGCCGCTCTGGGATCACTTGCCTTCGGTCCCGACGGTCGATCAAGGGGATCACGATTACCCCGTACTGCAAGCCTGGGCTGACAGAATGATCAGCCTCGATGCGCGAATGGAGCGTCTGGCCACGCTGCATTCGGGAGTGGAGACGTGCATGCGTCATGCACTTGATCGCTATCTGGCACTGATCGGCGGTGAACCTCTGGATGCGCGTGAACTCTGGGTCGTGAGGGCCAGCTCCGGCGAGCCCGCGATTCGACTGGTTTCGCTGGCTCTTCAACGGGTCAGTCAACCAGGCCTTGTACCGCTCCTGGACGGGACGGTGGTGAAAGGGCAGGCCGCTGCGCTTCAGAATCAACCCGAGATCCGTTTGCCGCTGACGTTATTCGAGTCGATGCTCAAATGGATACTGCCCGATTTTGCAGAGCGTTATGACCGCCAGCAGCGAGACTTCTATTCTCTGCCGACTCGTCGACTCGATACGCAAATACACCCTGGCGTATGGGCGACTCATTCCCGTGAAGACGCTCTACGTCTGGAACTCTCTCTGGAACGGCATCTGGAAGTATTCGATACGAAGGTCCTGGATATGCTCCAGCAAGTGCTGGACAGACCGCTGCCGCACCTGCGCGAGGTACTGGGCGATGAGCGGGTCGAGGTCTGCATGCTGTCATTGCATTACGAGCCGGATCTGCCACCGATTCCACTGGCGAATGCTTTCGTGCTCTACAACCCCCGGCAACCCGGCTCCAATGTTCTGTGGACAATGTTGAACGGTCTGACGAAATTCGATTCTCGCCAGGCACTGGCAGACAATTTGCTGGCCTGCCTGAGACGTGTGGACAGGATCGATAATGTGCTTGAACTCTTGTCCGGGGCGGACAGGCATGCATTGCTCAAGTACCTTGAGCGACCTGGCGAATTGGGTATCCGTGTCATGTTCCAGGTGATTGAGGGGCATCTGGTTCACGCGCTACAGGAGGCTGAAAACCAGCGACAGCGGATGACCGTGAATTTTATCTACAACCGGGCGCAGACCTGGGGCCTGACCCCCGATCTGTTTGGCAAAGCGCTCGCGGTTACCGAGCGCGACGATGGAACCCGTCAGGCAGTGAATGATCTGGGCGCGGCTCTTCAGGTGTTGATCTATAAAGCCATTGCGCCGACCTGGGTGACCGAATCTTCGTTTGATGACCTGATTACGCTTACCAATCTGGTGCAGCGTTTTTATATCTCCAGCAGTACGCACGAAGATTTCCTGTTTGATATTCCCGATATTCGTGACCATGCAAAGGAAAAGCTGAGCGAGAGGCTTTCGGTCGATTTTCCGGGCGCGAATCTGGACTCCGATCAACTGATCGTGACCCTGACGCACTATGTACCCGCGATTGTTGCGACCGGCCAGACACCCCAAGGCATACCCGCAGCAACCCAGAAAATAAGCGAAACGCTCACCGATTTTTCCATCAACCGCTTTTCATCCATACAGGATGGCGTCATTTCCATTGCGCACAAGGACGGCAGCCCTTTGAGCGCGTCGTTGACCCCCGAATACATTCGAGACTTGTTGCAGTCGCTGGATGTCGCTACCGACTATCGGCAACTGGTCGATTCGGCGCTCGATAACCGTAGCCCTTCCCATCTTGTGCGCAAGAGTAACTTTGCCGAGCAGATTCCGGTTACAGAGGTCTTGAAGGCATTTGTACTCAAACTCAGGAACAAGCTGTCGGCTGAGGCATATGACTTTATCGAGTCTGTATTCAATATGCCTGACGGTATTGCCCGCTTGCCGGTCCGTGGGTGGGACGTGGTGCTGAGTCCCTTGCTGATCCTGCCCGCTCCCAAAGGCTGGGAGCCGACTCCGGTTCTTGGCGTTTACGTGATTACTCCTAAAGCTTCGCAGCAGCCGGGGCCCTGGGTGATCTATGCGCCGCTGTGCGAGCAGTGGACATTCAGAGAGTATGCCGACCAGGCAGCTCTGGTGACCGACCTGTGTACTTCCGGCAGTCTCCAGACGTATGTCCTTGACCGCATTGACCCGACCATGCGCCACATCTATGACCATGGTGGCTTTCACGAGCCACATCTGCCTTTCAGCATTGAAGACTCGATGGGCCTTCCCTTTGAGCGCCCGCTGCCGGTGACTTTCATGCTGGAGCCCTGCGAGGGGAATGCGCTGGAGTATCTGTTACCGGGGGTTCTTGAGGCTTTCAAGTTCGATATACGTCAGCAAAGCGTTACCAATGACGAGAACCGGCGCACCTCGTCAAAGTACTTGTTCGGCCTTGCGGTTGAACAAGTACTGGCATTCGTGCCGGGGCGTCTCGGTGCGTTGGTCGGTGTATGGCAGAGCCGCGATCTGTTTCACTCTTCGGCTGTTTCCATTGGCGAGCAGAGGTGGGGCAAGGCCGTATCGGAACTTGCAGCAGGTTTGAGCGTGCTGATTTCATCCCGGCAAGAACCACATAAAGGTCTTTTATCCGAAGAGGAGGTGACAGTCGGGTCTGCAGAGTCCACGTCCTTCCCTGAGTTTTCCTGGAGCACCAATGCGCTTACCGAGGAATTACGCAGCCGCCTGAGTGCGTTCGAGGTACATGACGTCGCTCTGAACGCGCTCCGCAAGGATGAAGTGCTCAACGTTTCCAGGGATGAGAATACGGGCAGGCAGTACGCCGCCGTCAATGGCAAGGTCTATCAGGTCCAGTCCAGCAAGGACGGTTGGTTTATCGTCATGCAGGACAAGGTCGGACCTTCCATCAAGCTTGATACTAACCAGCACTGGGCACTGCAATTGCAGGGTGGCCTCAAGGGCGGCGGTGGCGTTGTTACCCGCATGAAAAACAACCTGGTGGAAATGGAAGTCAGTGAGAGTCTGGTCGTCGATGCCCGCGGCATACACGAGATTCGTCAGATCTACCGTGACAGGGCGCAATGTATCGAGCAGGGGCATACTCAGGCTCGTCGTTACCTGGAAAACTGCCTTGATAATCTTAACCGGCGCTCTGCAGAGGGCACGCTCGATCCTCGTGTCGAACATATTGTCGCCAGCTTCTTTGATGCCAGGCATCCGGATACGCGCCTGTACGATGCGGTCAAGCAAGTCGTGACACCCATCTACGAAGAGCTGATTTCCCCGTCATTGTCGCCCATCAATTCGCAGCGTTATATCGTCGGATTCAATAAAAGAGGGAATGAGACATCCAGTGCCTTTGTCTTTTCCAAAGACCCTTTGAAAAGGATTTTTCTGACCGAGCAGTTTTTTCGTTTGCCCCGCTATCGCTTCAAGGTCAAGGTCATCAGGTCGGGCAGTTTCAACTATGGCGACCATTACCGTGCGACGATTCTGATTCATGAATTGTCCCATCTGGTTGCAGGTACCGAAGATATTGCCTACGTGGATTCCTATGCCCCCTTTGTCGACTTGCTGGAAGATGCTCCGGGCTATCGGCTACGCATCAAGAACGAACAGATCATCCAGCAACAGAAATCCCTGTCCTACCAGACCGATCGCAGCCAGTTGTTCAAGCAGATTGAAAATGATGACTGGAAGGATCTGAGGCGAGGGGATGCAAAGAACGCGATCCTGCGTATAACCGGCAAGAGAACCCTGGAGGAGGCCAGGGAAGTGTTCTATGCCGATATCCAGAAACGCACCGATGTCATGCTCAGTAATGCCGACTCGGTTACCTTGCTGATCTCCTTGCTGGGGCGACAGCGGTTCACCTGAGCGCCAGGCCTAAACCAGATAATGACGCAGCTCCCTGGCAATCAACAGGCGCTGAATTTCACTTGAACCTTCATAGATCTGGGTAATGCGGGCATCCCGGTAATAGCGCTCCACGGGATAGTCCTCCAGATAGCCATAGCCACCATGAACCTGTATCGCCTTGGAGCAGACCCACTCGGCCATTTCCGAGGCGAACAGCTTGGCCTGCGAGGCTTCGGACAGGCAGGGCAGACCTGCACTGCGCAAGCGGGCAGCATGCAGGACCAGCAGTCGTGTCGCGTTGATGTGTGTGTGCATGTCGGCGAGCATGTTTGACACGCTTTGATGCTCGATAATCGGTTTGTCGAACTGCACCCGCTCCCGGGCATAAGCCAGCGCGGCCTCGAATGCGGCGCGGGCTATCCCCAATGCCTGCGCGGCAATTCCGATACGCCCGCCTTCCAGGTTCGACAAGGCAATGGCCAGGCCCTTGCCGCGTTCGCCCAGCAGGTTGGCAGCGGGAATCCGGCAATCGTTGAGTGTCACGGCGCAGGTGTCCGAGGCGCGAATGCCCATCTTGTGTTCGCTGCGATCAACCACGAAGCCCGGGTTATCTGTGGGCACCAGAAAGGCTGACAGACCTTTCTTGCCCAGTTCGGGATTGGTTACGGCAAACACGATTGCCAGTTGCGCACGCTTGCCGTTGCTGACGAACTGCTTGGCACCGTTGATGACCCAGTGATCACCCTGCAACTCGGCGCGGGTGCGCAGGTTATGCGCTTCGGAACCGGCGTGGGGTTCGGTCAGGCAGAAACAACCGATAGCCTTGCCGCTGGCCAGTTTCGCCAGCCAGGTCTGCTTCTGTTCTTCATTGCCGTAATTGAGGATCGGGCCGCAGCCCACCGAACTGTGAACACTCATCAGCGTGCCGGTGGCGGCATCGGCGGCGGAGATTTCTTCGACCGCAAGGGCATAAGCCACGTAATCGATATAAGTCCCGCCCCATTGTTCGGGCACGATCATACCCAGCAAGCCCAGTTCTCCGAGCTTTTCGACCAGAGCATTGTCTATCCAGCCGGCCTTTTCCCAGGCCTGGGCATGTGGCGCTATCTCGTTTCGGGCGAAGTCTCGCGCCATGTCGCGGATCATCACCTGCTCTTCAGTGAGTTCGATATCGTGCATGATTCACGCCTCCAGACTGCTGAAGAAACCCTGCACATGCTCGGGATTCAGACCCTGCACGCTGGAAGGGTTCCATTGCGGCCTCCTGTCCTTGTCGATGATCAGGGCGCGTACGCCTTCGATCAGGTCTCCATGCTTGAACCACAGTCGATCCAGATGCAGCTCCATGGCAAAGCAGGATTGCAGTGACAGATGCCGACCGCGGCGGATCATCTCCAGGGTCACGGCCATCGCCAGGGGAGAGTGGTTCTGCATCAGCCGGACGGTTTCCAGTGCCCACTGATGAGTGTTGGCGACCGTAACCTGCTGCAATTGCTCGATGATGCTCGGTAAATCCGGCAATCCAAAGAAGTGGTCGATGGCTGGCCGCAAGGCTTCCAGTGGCGGAGAAGGCAGGCGCTGAGTGGCCAGCTTTGCCATGGCGCCCTGCAGATCCTTGAGAGGCGTGGACTTCCATTTCAGGTGGTCGAGCATATGGTCCAGTCGAGGCAGCATTTCGCTTTTCATGGACCAGTCGGCAAGGCCGCAATACAAGGCGTCGGCCGCTCCGATCTGGGTGCCGGTAAGCCCCAGGTAAGTCCCCAGCTCGCCGGGAAGGCGGGGCAGAAAATAACTGCCGCCGACGTCCGGAAAATAACCGATGGCCACTTCCGGCATGCCCAGCCGGCTGCGCTCGGTAACCACCCGCAGGTCGGCCCCCTGAACCAGCCCCATGCCACCGCCCAGTACCAGGCCATCCATCAGGGCCAGTACCGGTTTTCGGTAATCATGGATCGCCAGATCCAGCGCATACTCTTCGACGAAAAATGTCTGGTGCTGGTTCTGTCCGCTCTTGTAACTTTCATACAGCGAGCGGATATCTCCACCGGCACAAAACGCCTTGCTGCCCGCGCCACGCAATACCACGGCATATACCGTGGGGTCTTCGGCCCAGGTATCGAGCTGGCGTTGCAGGGTGCGAATCATTTCCAGGTCAATGGCGTTCAGGCTGGCGGGACGATTCAGAGTGAGATGGCCGATATGATTGCGCACCTCGACCAGAATCGGTTTCTGGCTGGGCTTGCGAACCGAGAGAGCGGGTGACACCTGTGAACTCATTCTGAACTCCTTGTTCGTTTGCTCTTCTTCTACTTATTATTTTTAGCGTGAAGCAGATCCTAACAGCGCCAATGAGCAAAACAAAATTGCGCTTAAGCATAGTCTGAAGCAGCAATTTGCCAGCTGTTGTTTGGACCTTTCGCGAATAAATTCGCTCCTACAGTGCTTGAACGGGCGCGAATTCATTCGCGAAACCCCAGAAAGGAATCCATGAACGATAAATACGCTCCCCGCCAATGGCAGCCCCATGAGCGGCCGACCATGCCGGGCTCGCCTTCCACGCCCCTGCACTCCACGCGCAGGCGTTGGGCCTTCGCACTGGTGGGTGTCATCGTTGCCCTGACCGGCGGACTGGGCAATGCGCTAGTGGTCGCCAACCTGCCTTATCTGCAAGGCGCACTGGGCGCTACTTCAGCGGACATTGCCTGGTTACCGGCGGCCTACGTCATGACCAACGTGTCCATGAACCTGCTGCTGGTGAAGTTTCGTCAGCAGTTTGGCCTGCGCGCCTTCACCGAGTTGTTCCTGGTGCTCTATTCGCTGGTGACTCTGGCCCACTTGTTCGTCAATGACATCGAGTCGGCGGTTGCGGTGCGTGCGGCCCATGGAATGGTGGGTGCCGCGCTCAGCACTCTCGGGCTGTATTACATGATCCAGGCCTTCCCCCAGAAGTGGCGGCTCAAGGCATTGGTACTCGGGCTCGGTACAGCGCAACTGGCGACGCCGCTGGCGCGACTGGTGTCCGAAGACCTGTTACAGATTGCCGAGTGGCGAGGTTTGTACCTGTTCGAGCTGGGCATGGCGCTGTTGTCGCTGGGCTGTGTGTTGATGCTCAAACTGCCGCCCGGTGATCGCTTCAAGGCGTTCGAGAAACTCGACTTCCTGACCTTTGGCCTGCTGGCCAGCGGTTTTGCCCTGTTGTGTGCGGTGCTGTCATTGGGGCGGATCGAGTGGTGGCTGGAAGCGCCCTGGATAGGCATCGCCTCTGCTGCTTCCATCGCGCTGATCTGTGCGGGGCTGGCCATCGAGCATAATCGCAGCAACCCTTTGCTGATTACCCGCTGGCTGGGCAGTGGCGCGATTCTGCGCCTGGGGTTGGCGGTGATCCTGTTTCGCATCGTGCTGTCGGAGCAGTCCACGGGGGCCGTGGGTTTCCTGCAGACGCTGAACATGGGCAGCGAGCAGTTGCATACCCTTTATCTGGTCATGCTACTGGGCAGCATTGCCGGTCTGGCGGTCAGCGCCCTGACCATCAACCCTGCACACCTGATCAAGCCGCTGCTGATTTCCCTGGCCATGATGGCGGTGGGAGCCTGGATGGACAGCGGCTCCACCAGCCTGACCCGGCAATCGAACATGTACCTCAGCCAGTTTCTGCTGGCGTTCGGCGGGACGTTTTTCCTGGGACCGACACTGGTGCTGGGCATCAGTGGCGTCATTGCCAACCCGCGCAACATGGTGAGTTTTTCCGTGCTGTTCGGGATCACCCAGAACATTGGCGGGCTGATCGGGTCTGCTGCTCTGGGCACTTTCCAGATCGTGCGCGAGAAATTCCATTCCAGCCATCTGGTCGAGCACCTGACCCTGATCGACCCGCTGGTGCAGTCCCGCCTGCAAAGCGCCGCTGCCGGTTATGCTTCGACAATTGCCGACCCCGCGTTGCGCACGACCCAGGGGATTCGCTCACTTTCGACACTGGCGACCCGCGAAGCCAATGTCCTGGCCTATAACGATGTATTCATGTTGATTGCAGTGATCGCCGTGCTGACGATGATCTGGATTTCAGCCCGCATGCTGTGGCTGAAAATGACCACCCGACCCATTGCACCGACGCCTGCTGCACCTGTCATTCCACCTTCCGTCCCTAGCCGTGGCGCCAACCTTTCATGAATGAACCGACCCAGCCAAAAGCACCGTCCCCCAACTCTCAGGACAATGATGAGGCCATTCAGGCGCCCGATACTCCGCCGCCTCCGGTAACCACGCCACCCACCACCGAACCGCGCTCAAGGCGCAAGCGCATCATCTCGTCGGCGATCTTTGCCGGCATCGCGTTGGCGGGCGTTCTGATCGTGCTGTATGCCTGGGAACTGCCGCCGTTCAAAAGCCCGATCCAGAGCACCGAAAACGCTCTGGTTCGCGGCCAGACGACCATCATCGGTCCGCAGTTGAGCGGTTATGTGCATGAAGTGCCGGTGCAGGACTTCCAGTTCGTCAAGGCAGGCGACTTGCTGGTGCGCCTGGATGACCGCATCTATCGCCGTAATCTGGAACAGGCCATGGCGCAACTGGCGGTGCAGAAAGCCGCATTGGCCAATAACCTGCAACAACGGCGCAGTGCCGAAGCGACCATTGCCCAGCGTCAGGCGGCCTTGCAGAGCAGCATCGCCCAAGGCAGCAAGAGCGCGGCGGACCTTCGTCGCAATCAGGCGCTGGTGACTGACGGCTCGGTATCGCGCAGCGAACTGGACGTCACCCGTGCTGCCGATGCCCAGGCCATTGCGGCAGTGGCCGAGGCCAGGGCCGCGTTGCAGATATCACGTGAGGACCTGCAAACAGTGATCGTCAATCGCGACTCGTTGCAGGCCTCGGTGGAAAGCGCCCAGGCAGCCATCGAGCTGGCGCGTATCGATCTGGACAATACCCGCATCCTGGCCCCCCGAGACGGGCAATTGGGGCAGATTGGCGTGCGTCTGGGCGCTTATGTGAACTCGGGTGCGCAATTGATGGCGCTGGTCCCCAACCGGTTGTGGATCATCGCCAACATGAAGGAAACCCAGATGGCCAATGTGCGTCTCGGCCAGTCGGTGAACTTTACCGTCGATGCCTTGAACAACACCCGGCTCACCGGGCGTGTACAACGTATCTCGCCTGCGGCCGGCTCGGAATTCAGCCTGCTGCCCGCCGACAACGCCACGGGCAACTTCGTGAAAATCTCCCAGCGCATACCGGTACGTATCATTGTCGACCCCGATCAACCAGCGGCCGAACGCCTGAGGCCGGGGATGTCGGTGGTGGTCAGTATCGATACCCAATCGCAAGGCGAGGTGCCAGCGGACCCTCAGTAATCCCCGCGCTTGCGAAAGGCCCAGCGACCGGCAATCAGGGTAAAGGTCGCAACCAGCGCCACCAGTATCCAGAATCCTTCTGGGTCCGAGGCCAGCGGGATACCGCCGACGTTCATGCCGAAGAAACCGGCGACGATGTTGATCGGCAAGGCCAGCACTGTGACCACGGTCAGGGTGAAGAGGGTGCGGCTGCTTTGCTCGTTGAGGTTGGCGGCGATCTCTTCCTGCAACAGTTTGATGCGCTCGCCCAGGGCCGTCAGGTCGCTGATGACCAGGGCCGACTCTTCCGTGGATTGACGCAACGCCTGCATGTCCTCTTCGCGCAGCCAGTGGGGAGGGCGGTGCAGCAGGCGCATCAGCGAACCGGGTTCCAGCGCCAGCAGACGTTGCAGACGCACCAGCACCCGGCGCATCGCTCCGAGTTCGGAGCGGTTGTTGCTCAGGCGCTGGGACAGCAATTGGTCTTCGATCTTGTCCACGCTGATGCTGGTCTTGCGCAGGAACTGGGTCAGCACCTCGCCCTGATCGCTCAGCAGATGGGCCAGCAACTCCAGTGGTGAGTGAAATTGCTCGCCACGCTTGACTGCGGAACGCAGCTTGTCGACGGAGCGCAAGGGTTGCAGGCGCGCTGTAATCATCAAGTGACTGCGGGTACAGACCCATAAGGTCGAGATATCGGTCGACAGCATGTTGAAGTCGAACACCACATCGTTGACCACCGCCAGCAGCGCTGAATCGATATGTTCGATCCGGGTCGAGCGCGAGCCTTCGTTCAACGCCTCGAAGAACTCGTCCGGCAGCTCCAGATGGGTTTTCATCCAGCGCTCGCAGGCCGCGTGAGACAGGTTCAGGTGCAGCCAGATGAAGTCGTCGTTGTCCGGGGTGTTTTGCAGGTAATCCATGACAGCGGCAGAATCGATTTCCCGACCCCGTTCACCCGGACAAAAACGAAAGCCATAGAGCAGGCCGAAAAGGTCTGAATCCTGATGCCGCGCAATGCTGTGGTTCATGGCTTTCCACGTGCAAGCCTGCCCGGAGCGGGGAGGTGAAGCGCGCATCATGACAAGCCGGTATTACATATTTGTGACGGAATATTGCTGGCTGTTTCCGGGGCTCTACGTCTAAACCATCGCCAATGGCCGCTTGCGGGTCGGCGTTGGCCAGGCCCTGTCCAGGTCGGCCAGATCCTGTGGCGTCAGGACGATTTTTTCGGCCTCGATATTCAGGCGAATGTGCTCAGGATTGGTCGCCTTGGGAATGGCAATCATGTTCGGCTGGCGCAGCACCCAGGCCAGGCTGATCTGTGCTGGCGTGGCGCTGTGACGATTGGCGACTTCGTGCAGTGCAGGGTGATAGAGCAGGTCGCCCGCCTGACCGATCGGGCAGTACGCCATGATCGGCAAATGCCGGTCATTGGCCCAGGGCAAAAGGTCGAACTCGATACCACGTTGCTCGGGGTTGTAGAGCACCTGATTGGTGGCGCAGCGTGGGTTGTCCAATTCCATCATGTCCGACACATCGAAGTTGGAAACGCCCCAACTGCCGATCTTGCCAGCCTCGCGCAGCCGCTCGAAAGCCTCGACGGTTTCGCCCAGCGGGTATTCGCCCGGCCAATGCAGCAGGTAGAGGTCGATGTAATCGGTATTCATTCGCCTGAGGCTGGCTTCGCAAGCCTTGGGAATGCCTTGGCGGCTGGCATTGAACGGGTAGACCTTGCTGACCACGAATACCTTGTCGCGTTGCCCGGCAATCGCTTGCCTGACCACTTCTTCGGCGCCGCCGTCGGCATACATCTCTGCCGTGTCGATCAGGGTCATGCCTTGCTCGATCCCCATGCACAGCGCAGCGATTTCCGCCGAGCGTTGATGGCTGACTTCGCCCATGTGCCAAGTGCCTTGACCCAGTACGGGGACGCTTTGACCTGCCAGTTCCAGTGTGCGCATACGACCCCCTGCAATAAATGGACAGGCCTCAGGCAACAAAGGCTGCACGAGGTTCCGTGCAGCCTGTCGAACACAACGAGTTAAACGCGGAATTGTTTCAGCAAGCCATTCAACTGTTCGCTCAATCCTCTCAGATGCTGGCTGGCAGCAGTGGACTGTTCAGCGGCAAGGGCCGTGCCTTGGGAGAGTTGCGCGGCTTGAGTGACGTTCTGGTTGATGTCATCGACCACATGGGATTGCTGCAGGGTGGCGCTGGCAATCGAGGCATTGAGGCTGTTGAGGTTGCGCAAGGCCTGGCTGATGGAGGTCAGGCTCTGGCCGGCCTGATTGGCCTGCTCGATGGTCAGTTGCGAGGAGCGGCTGCTGTCGCCGATCACCTTGACCGCTGCGTCGGAGTGACGTTGCAGGCGTTCGATCATGCCCTGAATCTCGGCTGTGGACTTCTGGGTCCGCTGGGCCAGCAGCCGCACTTCGTCTGCCACCACGGCAAAACCACGGCCCTGTTCCCCGGCCCGTGCGGCTTCAATGGCCGCGTTGAGTGCCAGCAGGTTGGTCTGCTCGGCAATCGAGCTGATGACTTCCAGCACGCCGCCAATCTGTGTGCTTTCGCTGGCCAGGGTTTGCATCACTTCCACGGCCTGGCCGATGGTGCCGGACAGATGGTCGATCTGGCGCAGGCTGTTGTCGATGTTGACCTGGCCCTGTTGCGCCTGGGACTCGGCATCGCGCATTTCGCTGGCCGCGTGCTCGGCGTTCTTGGCCACGTCCTGCACGCCATAGGTCACTTCATTGACGGCGGTGGCTACCAGATCCATTTGCTGGGATTGCTGCTGGCTACGCTCCTGAGCCTGCTCGGCACTGTGGCCGAGGTCTGTGGAGGCCTGGCCCAGCCCTACAGCCGAAGACTGCAACTCGATGACCACGCTGCGCAGCTTGGCGGTGAAAGCATTGAAGTGTTTGCCCAACTGGGTGATTTCATCGTTGCCCTGGGTTTCCAGAGTGCGGGTCAGGTCGCTTTCCCCGCTGGCGATGTTGGCCATGGCGCTGACAGTCAAGCGCAATGGCAGGACGATGCTGCGCAGAATCAGCGTCACCAGCAGCGTCAGGACCAGCACAATGCCTGCGCTGAACAGAACGGCATTCCACATTTGTTGCTTGAACTCGGCAGCCACGTCATCGACATACACGCCCGAGCCGATGATCCAGCCCCATGGCTGGAACAGTTGCACGTAAGAAGTCTTCTTCACCGGCTCGCTGGCACCCGGTTTTGGCCAGCGATAATGGATCAGGCCGGCACCCTTGCTCTTGGCCACTGCCACCATTTCATTGAACAGCGCAAAACCGTCCGGGTCTTTCACGCCCGACAGATCCTGGCCATCAAGCTTGGGGTTGGCGGGGTGCATGACCATTACCGGGCGCAGATCGTTGATCCAGAAATAATCGTTCTGGCCATAACGCAGGGCCTTGATGGTACTGAGAGCCTGCTGCTGCGCGGCTTCACGAGTCAGGGTGCCAGCGGCTTCCAGCCCCTGGTAGTAAGTGAGAATGCCGCTGGCTGTCTGGACCACATGCGTGGTTTTCTCGGCCTTGGCCAGATAGAGATCGTCATGGATCTGCTTGAGCATGGCGGCCGCGAGCACAAAGAGCATCAGCACAGAGACAATGAGAATCAGCCATAGACGGCGGCTGATAGATAAGCTGCGCATATTCATGATGTTCACCCTAATTCGTTGTTTTTTCTTTTTTTATGAGTCATCAGGCAGATCCTTGCACTGACTCTCAACGCTATCTTCATGATGTCGGCTTAACATGACTAAATCTGAGACAACAGTCACGCTTTTTTAGACGTCGGCGCCATATAGCCAAAGGCTTACACGAACAGGCGCGATTGGCTCTATCCCCAGCGTCGTGGCAAATGTAGGATCCAATTCAACAACTGCAGCGAAGGATCGATGCAGCGATAAGGGAAGATCGGCCATTGCCAGGAGGCTACTGACAGGATGTCGGGATGGTATTGTGTGCAAAACGACCCGCTTCGGCGGGTTTTTTGCTTTCTGGAGAACAGGATTGCGCCGCACGCCCGCTATGAATACACGTCTGTGGGAGGGGCCTTGGCCGCGACGACGGCATTGATGACGGTAAAGATCCATGGGGTGTACCGACCCCTCGCAAAATTTACGTCCGCTAACGAAAATCCTGTCACCTGACACCAAATCCGACACCCTTTTCCCTTTCCTCTGCATGAAGTTTCCGAGAAAATCCCGAGGCCTTGCGCATGTGAATTCCGACCTCTAGGCTGCGTCGGTCACTGGATATCAGTGATCGGGTTTAGCAGCCTGTCGCAGAGCACATATAGCGCAAGCTCCGTTTATGGCGGCTTTGCGTGGGGCATCTTCGGGTGCGCCGGGTCTTGTGTTCTCTACCGGTCTGCTAACCCGCGTCAAAGCTGCCACCTTTCATTCGTTTAGCAGCGAATCCTGGTGGCCTCAATACAGAGAGAACATCATGATCAATTCAACACCAGCTCCACCCCATCACCCTCTTGAAAAGTCACTGCTGCATGTGAGCGAGCTATTACGTTGTGCTGCCGCTACGGCCTATGAAACTGGAGATACCCTCAACGGCCCAAAACGTGATCTGGCTTTTTCGGTTGTGCATCTGATCGGCATGGCCAAAGCCGAGCTGGATCGGTCTTTGGAGCTTGTGGAAGTACGTTGATATCCCGTTCGGGCGGCGTGAATGTGCGGGTGAGCTCTGGCTTGCTCGCACATATTCTGGTCCTCAGACGTTGCTGGCAGATGCGACCACTCTGTCTTTCTTTTTGGCCGACAGGTTGGCCAACGAAATCCAGAGCGCTTTTCTCTATCGGGAGAATCACTCAGTACGACAACATTAGGTAAATGCGTAGTACTCTAAAGATTCTCTATGTCTTTAGGGCCACCATCGCCGATCAATTTTTCCATGTCTTGATTGAAAAGTTCTATCCCCTGAGTGTTGTTGGATCTGGTTAGCTCTTGTTTTAAAAATCGTATAGATTCGGATATTTTTCGACGTTGTGCGCTTGGTAAATTAAGAACTAAGTCAAATCCGTTTACGGATAAGGCGGGGACTTTTTTGCGCATGTAATAATAGCAGCCTATGTTTTCAAATAGATCTTCTGCATCTTTCAAACTGGTGGTCACTGTATCTAGATATTTGCTGAAAGCATTATTCAATATTAGGTCGGGCGTTTTGTGTGTTTTGAGAAAGCTGCAGAGTCCCGCCCAGTTTCTAATGTGCATTTGCGTGCCCCAGTCGGGATCTCCCTTGAAATAAACTCCAGACCCTCTGAAATACTCTGGGAACTCGTCTCTATTTAACGCTGTTTCAAAATTAGTTTTCACTGTAGTTGCTCCCAATCATCAAATTGGCTCAAGAGTTTGTTCATGTCTTTGCCGTGATCGATGCTTTCTGAACCAATGAGTGCTGCTTCTTTTGTTCCGCTTTTTGTTTCGCCGCCGGGTACCCACTCTTTCGGATAAGCTCCTGCTTCATTACCATTTGGGATCTCATATTTGAACCTAGGGTCGCCAGGCTTAATGTTAACCAGATAGATTTTGAAATCAGATAGGTCGTCGTCGCCAAGGTTTAACTCTCTGTTTAGCACCTCCCAGTTATTGCCGCTCGCTTTGTATTTGGCGATTACGGCATTCATTTCGGACGGTAGACCTACAAATTTTCTTGGCGGGAATGTCGGGTATTTAGATTTTTCAATCCATGAGTCGATAACAACAAACGAGCCTCCCTGCTGCTTGAAGGCTTCCTCGTGCAGATTCACATATTGTTCTGGCAGATATTCGCGAGTATCAGGGGGCCTATTTCCTCTTTCAAGGTTGATTACCTCATCGTATTTTTCCTGAGACATGGGTATATGATCAGGCTTCGTCGCATTTGCAGAGTTATTGGGACGCTTGGGTGTTGCACCGGGGCAGTCGACCGGAACGGTCGCCAACCCCAACGGATCCACCCACCCCGTAGGGTTAGGCACATACCGATAGTTATTCAACCCACCCGCCAGCTTGATCGGGTCTGGCGTCAAAAACCGTCCAGTCCCCGGATTGTAGTAGCGATGCCGGTTGTAATGTAAGCCCGTCTCCGCATCGAAATACTGACCTTGAAACCGCAGCGGGTTGTCGATTTCGGCGACGTCCAGCGTGGCGAGGTTGCCGTAGGCGCGGTATTTGGCGGACCACATGATCTCGCCGCTGTAGTCGGTGAGTTCCTGCGGGGTGCCGAGGTGGTCGAGCTGGTAGTAGAACGGCGTGGCCTTGCGTGGGCCTTCGCCGTCGAGCATGGCCAGTGGGCGGAAGCTGCCGGGTTCGTAGATGTAGCTGCGATAACGGTTGTCGGCGCTTTCGGCGACGAGGCGTTCGCCTTGCCAGAGGAATTCGGTGGTGTGGCCGTCGACGGTCTTGGCGATGCGGCGGCCAAAGGCGTCGTATTTGTAGCTGGCAGTGCTGCCGCCCGGCAGGCTGACGCCGATCAGGCGATGTTGGGCGTCGTAGCGGTATTCGGTGACGAGTTTCTGCCCGGCACCGCGGCGTTCGCGGATCTGGTTGCCGTAGGCGTCGTAGTCGTAATGGCGGTCGCCCTGCATCAGCAGGCGGTTGCCTTTGACGTTGGCCAGGTTGGCGGTTGGTAGATCGCCTTGGCCCAGCAGGTTACCGGCCGGGTCGTGGGCGAAGCTTTCCGGCGTGGCACCACGGACGTTGATCAGGCGGTCCAGCGGGTCGTAGTGAAAGCTGCGATTGCCCTTGCGGCTGTCATCGATCCCCGCCAGGTTGCCGTTGGCATCGTAGGCGTAGCGACGATGGAACAGGCTGCGATCCTGCTGGCTGACGCTGTGTGCCTGCAATCGACCTTGTTCGTCGTACTGATACTGGCTGAGCAACAGACCTTGCTGACGCTGCCGCTCCCGACCGCCACTGAACTGGTGAGCGGTCAGGCGCGAGCCGTTGAGGTCGATGCTGCTCAACTGACCGCCGCGCTGATGGTGGTAATCCAGCGTGCTGCCGTCGGGCAGGCGGCAGTGTTTGAGCTGGCCGACGCTGTCGTACTCGTAGCGCAGGGTGCCCCAGCCCTGGTGCTCGGTGATGAGGCGGTCTTGCAGGTCGTATTCGTAAGCCAGCGGCCAGTTGCCGTCGTCGACGTTGACCAGACGGCCAAGGGCGTCGTAGCTGTAGTGAATCTCTTCGCCGTCGGGCAGGGTCTTGACCAGCAGGCGGCCTGCGGCATCGCGCTGGTACTCGGTCACTAACTCGCTTTCGTCATCGCCGAATTCGGTTTTCTTCAGCAACTGGCCGTTGAGGTCGTACTCGTACGCGGTGCGACGACCGTCGAAGCCGGTTTCCTGCTGGATCAGGCCGTTGGCGTAGTAATCGAGGTGGTAATGCTCGCCACGTTCGTTCTCGATCTCGGTGAGCAGCAGGCGCGAGTTGTCGTAGCGGTAGCGCAACTGGCTGCCGTCGGGATTGATGCGGCGGCTGACCAGATGCAGGTTGTCGGCGTATTCGTAACGGGTGATGCGGCCCAGTTCATCGCGTTCGGCGGTGACGCGACCATACGGGTTGTAAGTGAAGGCGCGAGTGGCGCCGCCGGGCAGGGTGACCTGACTCAGGCGATTGACCGCGTCCCATTGGTAATGAGTGATGGCACCGGTTTCGTCCTGGCGGGTGATCTGCCGACCCAAGGCGTCATAACGGTACTTGCGCTGGCCGCCGTCAGGCAGACGTTCTTCCAGCAATTGGCCCAGACCGTTCCAGCCCAGTTGATGGAGGCTGCCATCGGGATGGCGGATTTCCAGCAGACGGCCCTGACGGTCGTAGCGGTAATGGGTTTCGTTGCCCTGAGGGTCGATCTGCTGAGTGATATCGCCTTGTTCATTGCGATCATATTGCCAGCGAGCCTTGCCACGCTTGACCTCGATCAGTTGCCCGTCGAAGTAGTTGTAACGGGTCGGTTCGTCTTCCGGCGGGATCACGGCCACCAGTCGCCCGGCTTCGCTGTACTGGTACTCGGTAATGGCCCCCAGCGGATCTTTTACGGCAATCAGGCGGCCTTTATCGTCATAGGCTTTCTGGGTTTCTGCGCCATCGGGAGTGGTTTCGCTGATCAGACGTGCATTTTCGTCATGCACATAGACCTGCTCGCTACCGTCAGCGTTATGGACGGTGACCGTGCCCTTGTCGTCCCACTCATAACGCGCTTCGAGTTGTGAGTAGTTGGCCCAGTGGCGCACGCACCGCGAGAACTTGCCTTCACGCTCCCATTCCCAGAAGAAGCTCGCACCACCGGCCATTTGCCGCTTCAGAATGACGTGCTGGTCGTTGTAGCGGTAATACTCGGTTTCACCGACCGCATTGGTTGCAGACACGAGTTGGTGAAGGGCGTTGTAGTCGTAGGTAACAAGGGTCTGGATGGTCAGCCACGGGTCCTGGCGCTCGCCACGCTCGTTATATTCCGGGCGTTGTTGCTGGTGATCCACGGCAACGATATGGCGGTCGTCGTAGCGCAGGAGCAGGGCGCGGCCAGCTCCGTTGTCGATGCGCTGAATACGGTCAACCAGGTCGTAAGTGATGTGAACCTGGTTTTCATACGGGTCGCTGATGGTGGTCAAGCGACCGGCCCGGAAATGATAGAAGCGTGCTTTTGGCCCGGCCTGGGTGAGGATCAGTTCGCCAGGAGCATCGCCCAGGTAAATGGCGGCCTGGGCAAGGCTGTTAGTGATGGCCGGACGTTGCTCGGTCGGCAGCGGGAAGCGGGTCTGACGGTTTTCATTGTCAGTCCAGAGCACGCCTTCGTCGTCCAGTTGCAGACGATGGGACAGGGAATGGCTCCAGCCGTAGCCAAGACGGCTATCGATTTCGACCGCACTGCTGCGGTACAGGCGCGTCCACTCCAGCGGCAGCAAACCACCGAGTTCGCCGTCGGTCAGGGTCAGCAGTTCTTCACCGGTCACCATCGATACCGGTTCACCGTTGGTGCAGGTCTTGTCTGCGCACTGGGCGGGCTGCTTGGCAGGAGTTTGCGATTGCTTGGCTGCGTCGTCGGTCTTTTCCGCCTGTTCGAGGCGCGTTGCGTTTTCCGTCTTGGCCCGTGCGCTAATCTGCGCATCCGTTTCAACGGTACCGCCTGTAATGGGCGGCTTGCGCTTGGGGGCCGTCGCGGTTTCGGCAGGTTTCGGAGGGGCTATTTCAACGCTGGTCTTGCGCGCCGGGTTCATTGGCGAGTTGCCATTGAGCAGCAGAGGCTTGGCGGTTTCTGCGTGACCGGTCGCGTTCTTCTTGCTGATATTCATCAGCATGGAGGTGAAGTCTTCGATCAGCTTGATGACCTTGCCGCCGTTTTTGGCGGCATTGAGGCCCTTGGCGCTAACCCGCACGGCCAGGCCGATGCCGCCCGTCAGGACGATACCGATCAGGATGTTCAGCAGGACTTCGGTGGTCAGTTCCGCCAGCACTTCCGTGCAGGTCTGCGGCGGCAGCATCTTGACCCAGGCCACGATGGCCGCGACGTAAATCCACATCAGTGGCTCATCACTGGCGATCAACAGAGCCGTCTGGATGGCTTCCTTGGAGGCGTTATAGATCTTCTTGATCTGTTCCTCGGTGAAGAACTTTTTCAGCTTTTCGTAGTTTTCACGAGGGTGAGCAACCAGGTCGTAGAGGTTCTTGATATCCCCCCACAAGCCCATGATCGCCTTGAGAAAGCCTTTCCAGGCAGACTCCAGTTGTTGCATCGCTTTGCCGGCCATGGAAGCGTTGGTGTGCGCTTGCCACAGAGGCAGGAAGTCGGTGCTCCATTCGGTTTGCAGCCAGCCGCTCAGATCACCGATGACGCCCTGGTAGGAGTTGAACAGACTGTCGATCTGCGCACGGGTAGGGTTCGGGAAAAAGGTGATCTTGTATTGCTGATTGGGCTTGAGGCCTGGAACCTCCAGAATCCCGCTTGGGCCGATTTTCAGATCAATTGCCTGGCCGACTTCGTTTTTGCCAAAGGCAAAACCATCTTCCACGGGCACCAGACGCACCGGCGTGTTGCCAATCGGCACAAAGCGCGCCGACTCGAAGCTGTGTACAAGCTTGAGCTTGCCGTTGGCCGGACAGTTGGCGTAAAGGGTGTTTTGCTGTTTGCTGTCCTTGTCCGCAGTGCCGACCTCGTCGCCCACTTTGAACTGTTGTTCGGCATCCAGCACGCCGCCGTACCAGGCTTCGGCATGCTCGCGATAATCCGCCAGGCACTTCTTGAAGTCGTTGATGATGGCCTGAGCATCAGGCTGTTTTGCCGTGAGGGCTCCGGTGATTCCGCCCATCAAAATGCTCATGCCGCCACCTCATTTTCCAGATAGGCCTTCAACAGCCCGGTAAAGTTTTCTTCCGTGAGCGGTGTACGCTTTACGAAACGCGCCACTTTTTCTTGCAGGTTGGATTCAGGGAACGAGAAGTACAGGTCGGCATGTTCATCCCGCAGCCACTGCATCATGTTGCCGATCACCGTGGATGGATTTTCAGCCATCAAACTCTCCAGCAAGTCCTTGGGCACCTCCCACCATGGCCAGTCCTTCGCTTTCGGCACTGTTCTTTGCCCGACTTCCAGAGTTCGGCCATTGATCAGGTAGCGCTCGAACATCGGCATCAGTTCACCCGCCGACTCGCCCAGCCCCTCAAGAATCGGGTAGATATGCCGCCCGTCCCAGAACCGGAAAAACACTTCGGCCCCGTCGGGCATCTTCACTTGCGTCAGGCTGCGCAGATGCTCGAACACGGTATTGGGCTCCGAGCGCGATACCGCGAGCCAGCCCCAGTCGAGTGCATCGGTTTCGGCGATCCATTGCAGAAAACCCGCAGTGGGTGTCAGCACGGAAAGATAGGGCATCACGGGCTGCCAGTCGGCGTAAGGTGTGCCACCCCAGATCGGAATCAGTTGCGGCGCCTGGCTTTGCTGGTAAAAGGCCTTGAGAGGTTCGGCGTCGCTGGCTGCACTGATGATCAGGTACAGGTGCTCGCCTTGTTGCAACGGCTGTTGTTCCAGCCAGGCCTGAGGGCTCAAAAGATCAGATCGCACAGGCACCGTCCTTGCACTTCTCGCACTCTTCACAGAAAGGCGCGTTGCGTTTAAGCGTATTGATTTGTGCCGGTGTCAGAACCGCACCGGCTCTGGCGGCATCGGCCTGTTTCAACAATCCGGGCAGCAACGCCGCTATGCCTGTCCCGACGCCTGGGCTGCCGCCTGTATTGACGTTGACCGCAGGGCCGCTCATTGTCACGCCGCCCGCGTCGATCTTGACGAAGCTGCCACCGGCCTTGAGGGTCAGTTCTGCGCCGGCTTCGAGCACGATTTTCAAACCGCTGCTCAGGTGGATTTCCTGACCCGCTTCGATGAACTGGCCAGTGCCTATCTTGACGTGTTGGGTTACGCCAACGCTCAGGTGGTCATCGGCGCGGGCTTCGACTTTGCGGTCGGCATAGACCGTACGATGCTCCTCAGCCTTGAACTCGCTGTAGCTGTTCTGCTCGACGGTGTCATGGCGTTCGTTGCCGACACGGATCTTCTGGTCGTTTTCGACGTTCTCGTCCCAGTCGCGTTGGGCGTGGAGGTAGATCTGTTCCTGGCCTTTCTTGTCTTCGATGCGCAACTCGTTGTAGCCGCCACCGCCCGGTGAGCTGAGGGTCTTGAAGGTGCTGCGGGTCTTGTTCGCAGGCAGCTCGTAGGGGACGACGTTTTCCTTGTGGTACAGGCAGCCGGTGATCAGCGGTTGGTCGGGGTCGCCTTCCAGGAAGGTGACGAGCACTTCCATGCCGATGCGCGGGATGGCGATGCCGCCGTACTGGGCTCCGGCCCAGGCGGAGGAGACGCGCAGCCAGCAACTGGTCTTGTCGTCGGCCTGGCCTTCACGGTCCCAATGGAACTGGACTTTGACGCGGCCGTATTGGTCGCAGTGGATCTCTTCACCCTTTGGCCCGGTGACCACGGCGCTCTGGCTGCCGAGGATGCGCGGCTTGGGGTGGCTCAGCGGCGGGCGGTTCGGCACGTCCCAGGGCGTGGCCTGGAAACGGTTGCGATAGCCCTGATGGAAGTCGTCCTTGAGCGTTGTCGTGTCACTGCTGACCGACTCTTCCAGCACTTGCGGCTGTTTGCCTTCGTGGAAGATTTCCGTCAGCAGCCACAGGTCGTTCCATTTGGCCTTGGGGTGTTGGGTCAGGGCAAGGAAGTGGCCGCTGACCAGCAGCGGCTGATCGCTTTTGCCTTCGGCGAGCTGGTAGTCGCTGCGATGCCTTTCGAGGGCGCGCCTGGCCAGGTGTTTACCACGCTCGCGGTCCACGAAACGGCCCGGATAGTCGTAGTCTTCAAGGTCGGGCAGGGCGTCGCCACGGTTTTCGCTTTCCAGCGTCAGGCGTGGTTTTTCAAAGTCGTAGTCGCGGCGGGTGGTGCGCGATGTGCGGGTTTCCAGGCGCATGTCGAAGCGCTTGATCACCGGGTCGTTGGCGACCATGCCGGAGTCTTGCTGATAGGCCACTGGCGCGAGTTTCGGGAACACCGTCTGGTCATCGCCGAACACTAGCTTGTGGCCCGTGCTGCTGTGCTGGAAGTGGTAGTGAATCCCTTCTTCCTCGCACAGGCGCTGGATGAAGTGCAGGTCCGATTCATCGTATTGAACGCAGTAGATGCGCTCGGGATAAACCGACCCGACTGTGAATGCGTAGGCGTTGCTCTGGATGCCATGCTCTTCAAGGACCTGGGCGATGATTTTCGGCACGCTGAGGTTCTGGAAGATACGTTGGTTGATGCGGTGCGCCAGGTAGGATAACTGCGGGCGCAGGGTCACCGAGTAGCGGGTCAGGCGTTTGCCGGAGTCACCCTGGGCGGCGCGGTAGACCTGGCCGTGAATGCCACTGCCGTCAGGCGAAAGTTGCAGGAAGGCAGGTTTGTGCAGGAGCGTTTCGAGGTCCAGGGACGGCTGCTCACTGACCAGTTCGACGTCGAACACGAACGGTTGGCTGATGGCTTCCCGGCCGGTGAGGGACAGGACCTGCAGGTCGCTGTTGAGTCCTTCTACGGTCAGGCTGAAGTGAGTCTGATTGGCCGGCGCGAACATCCCTTGTTCCTCAATTCTGGAAGAGCGTAAACAACATCGACCAGCAGAAGCTGGTCGATGCTTGAAGCGTCAGCCGTTATCAGGCGACAGGCGAGCGCCAGTCATCGGAGCCCGAAGTGCCGGAGACTTCGTGGGTCCAGGTGATTTTGCGGTAGGTCATTTCGATGTCTTCCAGGTGCGTGAAATGCGCGTTCGCAGGGTCCTGGCAGTTGTGCATGTAGTCCTTGGAGCTGACGAGGATGGCGTCTTCCAGAACGGTGGTGTAGTAGTGCTCTTGAGTACCTTGAGCGGAAGTGCGGAACCATTTGATTTCGACTTTGCTCAGGCGCTCGCCGGAAGTCAGGGCCGCTTGCAGCAGAGGCGAGGACTTGTCGAACACTTTGGTGATTTTCACCGGTTTGTGAACGCGCTGGCCGGTAGGCTGGCCGGACTGAGGGTCACGCGGGATGATCACGTCGTGATGGAAAGCCTGGACCATTACTTCGTCTTCGTGGCCTTCCTGATAGGTGTTGCCCACGGAGTCGGCGGTGAATGCGCCGGCAGTGATCAGGCCTTGTTTTTCGCCGGTGATGGACATGTACGCGGGTGTAGCCATGGGGGTGCTCTCCTTGCTGAAACATTGAGTGTCCCGGGAGGCGAATTCGCCAGGTGGGTGGCGATTACAGATCAAGCTTCGTGCCAGATAATATATTTACTATATAAATCAGATAGATAGGTGTTTTGTTGTCGGGTTTTCATGATTTTCACATGGAAAACCCCTTAAAAGTGCGCAAGAAGTTGCGCAGTGGTGCGCAACTTCTTGCGCACTCGTCTGTGAGCTTTTAATTACAAGGGTTGTAGAGGTCTATCCACAGGATATGCACAAAAAAGTGCGCAACTTCTTGCGCATAATGGCTATGTGGCATGCCTTCGCAGAAGACGGGATTTGACTGCTCTGAATGGCTGCCTGATGAGTTGATGCTCATCAGTCAAGGCACACACACTTGCAGGAGGCAGCTTGCTGGCGAAAATACCTGAAACCCGGCAGATATTCTGTGTCTGTACGCTGAAGTCACCAGCAAGCTGGCTCCCACAGAGTGATTCTGAGCGGCATTTCAGATCACGCGATCAATCCGGTTCGCAACCTTTGAGTACCAGCCTCAGGATGGTTTGCGTCGCCGCTTCGTAGTCGCTGTCTTCAAGCTTGTCCTTGCCGGTGACGGTAGATATCTGCCAGTCGAAGTCGGCATAGGTCTGGGTCGCGGCCCAGATGGTGAACATCAGGTGATGAGGGTCCAGGGGCGCAATCTGGCCACTGTCGATCCAGGCCTGGATGCACTCGATATTGTGTCTGGCCTGGCCGTTTAGCTGCTCGATCTGTTCGGGCGTCAGGTGCGGTGCGCCGTGCATTATTTCGCTGGCGAACACTTTCGAGGCGAAGGGCAGTTCGCGGGAAATCTGGATTTTCGAGCGGATGTAACTGCTGAGCACTTCCGTGGGAACGCCTTGGGGATTGAAGGGCGTCGAGGCACGCAGGATCGGCTCGATGATGCTTTCCAGCACCTCGCGATAGAGGTTTTCCTTGGACTTGAAGTAGTAATAGACGTTGGGCTTGGGCAGCCCGGCCTTGGCGGCGATGTCGCCGGTCTTGGTCGCGGCAAAACCCTTGTCGGCGAATTCTTCACTGGCGGCGCGCAGGATAAGTTCTTTGTTGCGCTCGCGAATACTGCTCATGACCAGATTCCTGCACGGCGGGTGCGCATGGTAGCACTGAGCTCGCGCAAGGCTCAATGATGAGCCTGGGACGGCGTAGGAGCGAATTCATTCGCGAATGAATTCGCTCCTACGATAAGTCATGTGCGATCAACCATCCTTGAACAGGAAGCTGTAGGCATTGAGTGCCGGTACGCCGCCCAGGTGTGCGTAAAGCACTTTCGAGCCCTCGGGGAATTCGCCGTTGCGGACCATGTCGATCATGCCGTGCATGGATTTGCCTTCGTAGACCGGGTCGGTCAGCACGCCTTCCAGACGGGCGCAGGTGCGGATCGCATCCAGGGTGCCTTCGTTTGGCAGGCCGTATTCCGGGTACGCATAACGAGTATCGAGGACCACGTCATCGGCGGTGATTTCACGGCCCAGATCCACCAGTTTTGCGGTGTTCTGAGCAATGCGCAGCACTTGCTCGCGGGTCTGATCCGGTTTTGCCGAGGCATCGATACCGATCACCCGCTGAGCACGGCCATCGGCAGCGAAACCGACCACCATCCCGGCGTGGGTACTGCCGGTGACCGAGCAGACGACGATGTAATCGAACTTGAAGCCCAGTTCTTCTTCCTGTTGGCGCACTTCATCGGCAAACCGCACGAAGCCCAGGCCGCCATAAGGGTGTTCCGAGCAGCCTGCCGGAATCGGGAACGGCTTGCCGCCACTCTCGACCACATCGGCCATGGCTTTTTCCCAGCTCGGGCGGATACCGATATCGAAGCCTGCGGAATCCAGACGCACATCAGCTCCCATGATGCGGGACATCTCGATATTGCCCACACGGTCGTACACCGCATCGGAGTAGTTCACCCAGTTCTCCTGGACCAGCACGCACTTCATGCCCAGGTGAGCGGCGACGGCTGCTACCTGACGAGTCTGGTTCGACTGGATACCGCCGATGGACACCAGGGTGTCATAACCGCCTTCGATGGCTTCGGGGATGAGGTATTCAAGCTTGCGCGTCTTGTTCCCGCCAAATGCCAGACCGCTGTTGCAGTCTTCGCGCTTGGCATACAGCTCGACCTTGCCGCCCAGATGCTCGCTGAGACGCTTGAGCGGAGTGATAGGCGAAGGGCCGAATGTCAGGGGATAGCGCTTGAATTTGGTCAGGTTCATATCGAGTCTCCAATGAGAGGAATCATTAACGTGCTGCGATGGGACCTATCATAGAAAATCGATCAATAATCGTGGTTGCAAAGAATTGTCTATTTAGGAAATGAAAGTTAGTCTCTGGAAATTGAAAATTAATTTTATTTCTAGAAAGTCCATATGAAAGCAATAAATGAACGAGGCAAAAAGCCGGACGCCGATATCACGCCGCTGCTCGACAGGATCGACCGGGCCATCCTCAAGACGTTGCAGCGTGATGCGTCCATTTCCAACGTGGCGCTGGCCGAAAAGGTCAAACTGAGCCCGCCGGCCTGCCTGAGGCGTGTCGAGCGGCTCAAGGACGCGGGTGTCATAAAAGGCGTGGTGGCGCTGCTCAACGGCGAAGCGCTGGAAGCGGGGATGGTGGTACTGATCGGCGTGGTACTGGATCGCTCGACCCCGGACTCATTCGCCCAGTTCGAGGAGGCTGCGCAGAAGGTTTCCGGCTGCATGGAGTTTCATGTGGTGACCGGGGAGTTCGACTATTTCATGTTGCTGCGCACCAAAGACAGCCAGAGCTTCAACCGGCTGCACGCCGAGCAACTGCTTTATCTGCCGGGCGTCAGGCAGATCCGCTCCTTCATGGGCTTGCGTCAGGTGCTTTCAACCACCCAGATCCCCATGTAGGCACGGTCAGGAGGGCGACATGAAATGATCCTGCAGGTAGTTCTTCACCAGATGCCGGGTCGCCGCCAGTATTTCTTCTACCTGTGAGTCCATCGAGGCCTTGGACGGGGTCTGTTCTTCCAGCTTCTCCAGCTCGAAAAAGTGCAGCTTGTGCCCGCACACCGAACCCAGCCAGGACAGATGCGCCCGATGGCTGGCTTCCACATCCAGCAGATGGCAGGTCTTGGGGATTGAACTCAGCAAGCCATTGGCTTCGCAGCTCGAAGGTTTTTGCGCACTGAAGGCCCGGTTTTCAGCATCGAGCCATTCCTCTTCCAGTTGGGTCGATTGCTTGATGACCAGATAAGCCACCTGTTCCCAGTCACTGATTTCGGTATTGAGTGTGTCGATGATGTATTGAGGCAGGTTTGCATTGGAAACGATGATGACGCCCGTCTCTTGAGAGGTCGGTTTCAACCATTGCGCTCGTTGCGAATCAGTGTGCATGACAGCCCCTTGTTGTTGGTGCAGCGATCAATAATCGGGTTTCGTGATGCAACACTCACGCCACAAGTCGGGAAGGGGGAGTTGCTCGCTTGAACCCCTGATACAAAAACGATACTGTGCGTTTGTAGGACAATCTCACTCAAGCGCCTGTATTTACTCGGCCGGCGCGGGCTCGATCTGGAGATCGGGGCAGGGACTTTCAGAGCAGTTAACGGAATAACACTATGACGCCGATCATCGAAGCCCTTTCAAAACGCCCGTTTGCCGAGTGCTCTCTGGTTTCAGCATGCAACGCTGAGTTTCCTCGCCATACCCATGAAGAATATGTGATCAGCGCCAATCTTTCCGGTCGCGAACGTATCTGGTATGACGGCCGCTCTCAGGAAGTGCTGCCCGGTCAGGTCACCCTCTATAACCCGATGACGGTCCAGTCTTCCCGATTCTGCTCGGCAGGTGCCAGGTTCATCAGTGTTCACCTGGATGCCGCTCACGTGGCGTCGGTCTTTGGCGATACCCAGGGGCCGCTGTTTGACGAAGGCGCGTTCATCGACGGTGCCCTGTTCAAGGCCATCGCTGCGCTGCACGCGGCCAATGACTCTTCCCGCCGCGAAGAGGCACCTTATGAACTGTTGGCCGAACTCTCCAGGTTTCGGGATCAAGGCAGCGTTATCGTCGAACTTGATGTGGTTTCCCGAGTTGTGGAATTCATGCTCGACAACCTTTACGAAGACATCGACCTGCAAGATATCAGTGCCATGGCAGGGCTCTCGAAGTTTCATCTGGTGCGCAGTTTCAAGATGGTGAAGTCTCTGGCGCCTATGCAGTTCCTGAAGCAGCTCAGGCTGATCGAAGTGCGCAAGAGACTTCGCCGGGGCGATGCGGCGGCAAGGGTTGCCACTGAACTGTACTTTTATGACCAGGGCCACATGTGCAATTCGTTCCGCCGGGTGATGGGCATATCCCCTAATCGCTATGCATCAATGTTCAATAACGGGCTGCGCACTGACGAACTCCATATAGCCTGAAATGACGACGTACAGGGTGAAGTAGGCAAATATCAGCGCCGATGCGATGTAGGTCCATCTGAGCATCTTTTCACCCAGCAGCTGGCCACCGTGGTAGGCCAGGGTACACAGCACCAGTGCCCAGAAAATACCTGCGCTGAAAAAGCCCGAGAGGAAGAGAACCGAGCTGTTCAGGTCCACGCCCTGTTTGGCGATGATTGCGCCGCCTACCGCAGCAAACCACAGGATCGCGCTGGGCGAGGACATCGCCAGAAAGATGCCCTTGGAGAAAAGCGCGAAATTCGTGTTGCCCCACTGCATTTCCGATCCGCTGACCCCAGCCTTGACCCGCATGGCGCTGGCAACCATCTTGAAGCACAGGTAAGCCAGTACCGCCGAGCCACCCAGCCATAGCGCCCAGCGAACCGCCTCGTACTGAAGCAGCACCGCCATGCCCGCCAGAGCGAGAATGGCGTAGACCAGGTCGCCGATGCAGGTGCCTACGCCCAGCCAGACGCCCTGTCTGAACCCGCGCTGCATCGACAACGTGATCATGGCCATGTTGGCCAGACCGATCTCCAGGCACAGTGAAAGGCTCAATAGAAAGCCGTTGTAAAACTCCACTTATGTGTTCTCCAGCAAGGACTGTTCATAGAAAAGGGTGGTTTCACAGACGGGCAGCCCGAACAGCAGATCCGCGCCTTGGGCAAGGTGGGCGCCATAGTTTTTCAGGAAGCCGTCGAAAGCCTGGATATCATCGGACATGACTGCGGTGAGCAGCGTGCGGGTGATATGGGCCATGGCCTGCGGGAACGCTTCGGAGTCTATGGCGATGGTGCCCGGTTTGAGCACCGACAAGACGCCGGCTTCTTCCAGCATTTTCAGTTGGACGTAAGCGGCGCCAGCGTCCGGGAACTGCTCTGGCCCGCGCCGCAGGTAACGGAACAGCTCCAGCACATAGAGCCGCATCATCATGACCGGGTCCAGTTCAAGCCTTTCAGCAATCGCCGGGTCCATTGCCAACATGAAACCAAACACATCGGCCACGGTTTCCTGGGCAATCATCGAGCCCCAGCGGTCATGGCGACTCAGCTTTCGGTAATCGGTGTTCTTGAGCACGATCGAGTGGCCAAGGTCATGCCCGCGGAACCAGCCGATCAGGTAACGCTCGGCGTCCTGTTCTGCTGGCAGATCAGCATCCGTCCAGCCAAAGATACCCTTCTGCTCCAGCGCGATTTGCCGGTAGAGGTTCAGGTACGTGTTGGCGAACACCACCGTGCGCTTGAACGGCGCGTATTTGATGCCCTGATCTTCGGGCATGAAATAAGCGAAATGCTTGGGGAAGGTATCGGCCTCACCGGCAATCGCACACAGATCGATGATCTTGTAAGAACAGGCTGGCAGCCGCTGAAGTTCGACGTCAAAACGCTCGGAAAGCCTGGCCACGCTGCTCTCGAAGTGATGGTCGATCACATCCGAGACCGCCTGGAGCTTCTGGTTCGGCGTTCCGAAAAATGCCGAAAACCCTGTTTCCCGTGACTTGCCCAGCCATGTCGACAGCGGCCCGACGTAACCCACCAGTTCATTCTCATTCAGTGCTGCCAGCGCGGGGCCGGCATTTTCGAGAGCCATGCACCCCATCAGCCCTTCTGCAAGCAGGCCCATGGCTTGTCTTGAAGCTTCATCCGTCAGTTGGCCGGAGGCGGTCGCCAGATGATTGGCAATCGACAGCACGATGTTTTTCACCAGCACTGAGTCTTTGCTGCCAGCGCGTTCGAGCTCCCGGATGGCATTGGACATTCGAGTGATGTTTTTCAAGGAGTCGAGCAGTTCGGGTGGGAACGTGTCGGGCTTGGCAAGCTGGACGGATCGGATCAGGTGCTGTTTTCGCCTAGGCCAGAAAATGCTGTTCATGATGGCTCCCGGTGGATGAGGGGGCCAATCAAAGCAGTCGGGACGGAGCGGGTATTGGAAATAATTGCTGTTGTGTGACAGTCGTGAATGTGGGCAAAACGTTGTGAGTCGGCGCGGGTCAGATGATTCTGAAGCATAGGGTCATACGATTGACTGTAGCCTGTGATTCAATAAGCGCCGTTTTGTTTTTCTATTTGTTCAAGGATATTGATTGTGGCTGCTGGAAGCTTGCTGACCCTGCTCGATGACATTGCAACCCTGCTCGACGATGTGGCACTGGCCACCAAAAAGACGGCGGGTGTGCTGGGCGATGACCTGGCCCTCAATGCGCAACAAGTCACGGGCGTCTCGGCCGACCGGGAGTTGCCGGTAGTGTGGGCGGTGGCCAAGGGCTCATTGCTCAACAAGGCGATTCTGGTGCCTGCCGCATTGCTTATCAGCGCCTTTGCGCCATGGGCGATCCTGCCTTTGCTGATGATCGGCGGTGCCTACCTGTGTTTCGAGGGGGCTGAAAAGATTGTCCACAAATGGCTGCATTCCGATGCAGGTCAAGAACACGAAGAGCGTAAACAGGCTGCTGGCGATGCATCAGTGGACATGGTTGCGTTCGAGAAGGAACGGATCAAAGGCGCCATCCGCACGGACTTCATCCTTTCGGCAGAAATCATCGTCCTGGCACTGGGCGTGGTTTCAAGCCGGCCGTTCCTTGATCAGGTTGGCGTACTGGTGATAGTCGCGGTGCTGATTACAGTCGGCGTATATGGTTTGGTGGCCGGTATCGTGAAACTCGACGACCTGGGCCTGCACCTGAAAAAGAGCGCCAGCTCCGCTTCGCAAAGCATAGGCAATGGCTTGCTCTGGCTGGCTCCGGTCTTGATGAAAGCGCTGTCTATCCTTGGCACCGCCGCCATGTTCATGGTCGGCGGCGGCATTCTGGTGCATGGCTTGCCGTTCGCCCATCACTGGGTCGATGGCATCACCGAAAGCGCGACCAGTGCTGTCGGCGGCTTCTCCATCGTAGTCCCGACCCTGATGGATGCCATTGCCGGAATCATTGCCGGTGCGGCACTGGTGGTCGTGGTGACGCTGGCGGGTAAGGTGTGGAAGTCGGCAAGGGGTTGAGCCTGTCGTTGCCCGGCTCAAGTGATGCCTGAAGTGCTGGTCGTCCATAGAAGAACAGGGCGGTCAGCAGTATCGTTAGCCATACCAGAATCCCGGACCAGAAGGTGTGGGACATGAAGTGCCAGCCTTGCAGGACGCGGGTCGTGCCATACACCATGCCCAGCAGCATAACCCAGCCCAACAGCTTGCGAGCATGTCGCCAGCGGTAGCGGCGGGCGACGAAGTACAGCGCCAACAGGGTAAAACCGCTTGAGGCGTGACCACCGGGCCAGCAGCGTCCTTTTCCGGCTTCATGCAGCAGGTTGAAGTTCTCGAACCATTCTTTCTTTTCCTGAGTACCGCCATACAGGGTTGTTTCGACCGGGCAGTAAACACTGGTGTGGCTTTTGAAGTAATGAACCATGCCAGTGGTTATCGCGAAGGCAACGACAACGAAGATAAAGTCACGGCGGTGACGGGCAAGAAACTTGAGCGCCCTGGCGATACGAAGTCTTTCCAGAGTGGCAATCAGGCGCTGATGTTTGTCGGCCTTCAACCTGGGCCATACAAATGAAAGCACTGCTCCGATGATTGCCAGCTCACCTGTCCAGTCCGGAATGATCCGTGGCCAGCGATGTGTCAGGTTTTCAAAAAGCCTGTCGTGCTGGAACGGGAATACCTGGGTAACAGGGTCGTACAACAGATTGCTGAGGGTGACATCCAGTTCGGTCAGGTCGAAGACGACAAAGACCAGAGCCGCCAGCAATAAAGGTATGCCGACATTCATCAAGTAGAAGCGATTTTTTAGAGTATTCACGCGGCCGGGTTTCCTGATGGCTTATGGATGTTGCGGCATGACGGACTTCCAGTCCTGGGCATCGAGAAAGCCCAGAATCCTGGTGCTGTGATCTTTGGGGTTAACAGCCACGAACAGGGCGCTGCCATAGTCGGGCACGGTGCGTGCCGAAACTTTCAGCGACTTCTCCAGTTGGTTGAAACACTCGCTGTGAGTGACCAGCACCATGTTGCGTTGATCGACTTTGTGCTGCTGCATGTCTTCCAGCATCGTGTGGCGACAGTTGCCCAACCAGTCCTGAGGAATGCTTGCGCCTTTGAACGCAAAGCCTGCGGTCTGGGCCGTACGCAGCAGGGGGCTGTTGAAAATGTCCGTGTGGCTCAGATCAAGGGCTCTGAACGAATTGCCCAGTTCCTGTGCTACTAACTGACCTTTACGGGTAATGCCGTCGGGTGGTCCAAGACAGGGATTGGTCGAGTGATCGCAACGCTCGGCATGGCGCACCAGAATGACCAGATCACCTTCGGCCCAGTGGGCAAGCACGCCGGCCTTGCGCAGGTTGTGGCCCAGTGAGAGATCGAGTGGGCCAGAGGGCGTCAACAGCGAGGTGCCCAGCCATATAGCGGCCAGCATCAGCGGCAGTAGCCACAGCGCTTTTGGATAATGGGTAAGGTTTCTGTAGCCAGCGTGACTGGCAATGGCCAACTGGTCGTAGAGCGATTGGGTATTCAAGGCTGGTCGCCGTCACAAGAGGAGGACTGGACCGCAGACTAGGGCGCGACAGGTCAATGACCGGTCAACGAGATGTGAAAAAACAATTGAGAAAGAGGGTGTTCAGTACTGGCGAGGCGGCACCGCAGTGCAACCTCGCCCGATGCTGCCTGTGATCAGAAGAACACTTTGACCAGCAGGCTTGCAGTGTTCTGGTCGGTATCAAAGGATGAAGTGTCCTTGATGCCGTACTTGTTGCTCCAGTAGTCGTATTCGATACCGACGTAGAGTTGTTTCTCAGGGAAGTTCAACGCCTTGCCCAGGTCGTACTTGATCTGTGGGTTGATGTGCAGGTTGGCGTGGTAGGTGCCACGGGCGTTCTTGTCGTTATCCACGACCCAGTCGATGAAGCCGTCGACCACCACATCGGATTTGCCCATTGGAATGGTGTAGGACCATACCGGCGTGATCTGCCATACGCCGTCGCCCGGACGATTGCCTTCGGTCTGGCGCTGGTAGAAGTTCAACTGGAAGTAATCGAAGCCCGGGATGTTCAGGTCAAAGCCTGGACCGATCAGGTACGACTCGTTATCGCCTTCTCCGAACTCATAAGTGGCGGCCAGCAGCACGTCCGAGATAGGCCCCAGCTCAAACTTCTGGCCGAAGATCTTGCCCATCGACAGGCGTGGCGAGAACTCACCGTAGTAAGTGTTCGGGCCGCTGTTCGCGTCTTTCTTGCCGTTGTAGAAGATCTTGTCGACGAAGAAGAAGTTGTCGCCGTATTTCCAGCCATCCGCATGTTCGAAGGTAAAGGTCTGTTGTATTTCCGGGTTGACCGTGAAGTCCCGACCGTTGAGGTAGGTCAGGCTGTTGGTCTGCCATTGCAACAGATCGCCGGCCATGGCCGAGCCTGCGGCCAGCAGACTACCGGCCAGTAACAGGCTGGAAAAAGTACGGTTCATGCGGTTGCTCCCTTGAGGTTAGATAGCTGTTCTTGAGGTGGGCGTTCTGTTTGTGACGCCTTTGCTCTGGTTGTAATAAATTGTCTACGTGGTCAGCTTCGTGATTTAGCAAAAGCTGAGCCAACCCTGTGAAAAAGCCACGCGGATACCTGAAACACTCGGCAATGGCCGGTTTCCGATGATTTTTACGGGATGCAGGACCTGACTGAACGGACAATTTCAGTTCAGGCCTGGCAATTGGCGGCTTGTAAAGCGGCGGCGGAGAATACTGGGTGGCGAGTGCCAGCTCAAGTGCTCCAGAGCGGAGCATGACAGGCGAAAGTGGGGCGTTTTTCCTCTTGAGGTCACAAATCACTTTGTGGGAGGCAGCTTGCTGGCGACTTCAGCGACGACGCAGAATATCTGCCAGTTTCAGGCTTTTTTCGCCAGCAAGCTGCCTCCCACAAGTGTTGTTTGTGCCTTAACTGATCGGCATTAACCTGTGCGGATTCATCCGCGAAGAGTGTTCAATGAACACTGGCCCCTTGATCGATCCATGCGCCCACAAGGTCCCGTTCCTCCTGGGTCATCTGGGTGATGTTGCCCAAAGGCATGATCGGTGTGGTGATGGCCTGGGCCTTGATGCGCGGGGCCAGTTGCTGGATCTGTTCTGGCGTATCGAACATCACGCCCGCAGGCGCGGCGCTGAACAGGTTGCTGGTGGGGTTGGCCGAATGGCAAACGGTGCAACGTTGCTGGATGACCTCATGAACCCTGGCGAACTCTATCCCTGCAACCTTGGCGGTTTCAGCCGGTGCGGGCGCAGCAACCGGTTCGGGGCGTTTTTCGTCGGCCCTGTAGCCGCCCACGGCTGTGCCGGGAAGCGGCTGATACTCGATTTTTGCCGCAGCGTCGTGGGGCTTCTGCGGTTGCGCGGGGCCGGTGACGTAGGCCAGACAAATCATGCCCAGCGCCGCGAACGGCAAGGTCCAGAAGAATCTGTGGCTGTCATGTCGGGTATTGAAGTAATGGCGTACCAGCACCGCCAGCAAGGCAATCACCGCCAGGATCAGCCAGTTGTACTGGCTGCCATACGTGCTGGGAAAGTGGTTGCTGATCATGATGAACAGCACCGGCAGGGTGAAGTAGTTGTTGTGCCGTGAACGCAGCAGGCCTTTGGCGGGCAGAGCCGGGTCCGGCGTACGGTTCTCGGCGATGGCCGCCACCAGGGCGCGCTGCGCCGGCATGATGATACGGAACACGTTGCCGACCATGATGGTGCCCATGATGGCGCCCACATGCAGATACGCTCCACGCCCGCTGAACACCTGGCTCAAGGCGAAGGCCGCCGCGACCAGCAGCACGAACAGGATCACACCCAGCAGCGCAGGGCGTTTGCCCAGTGCCGAGTCGCACAGAAAGCTGTACACGAACCAGCCGACAAACAAGGAGCCAAGGCCGATATGCACGCCAGCGGCAGGCGAAAGGCTACTGCCCGGAGCCAGCAGATAAAGTGTCGGGTTGGCGTAGAACACCACACACAGCAGAGCGACCCCGGACAGCCAGGTCGAATAGGCTTCCCATTTGAACCAGTGCAGGTTCTCGGGCATGGTCGGCGGCGCGAGCTTGTACTTTTCCAGGTGATAGATGCCACCACCGTGGATGGCCCACAAGTCACCCGACAAACCGTCACGCGGGTTTGAGCGATTGAGGTTGTTTTCCAGCCAGACAAAGTAGAAAGAGGCGCCGATCCACGCCACGCCCACAATCATGTGAATCCAGCGCACGCCCAGATTCAGCCATTCCATCAGATGTGCCAGCACGGTATTTCCTTTTGCCTGGGGGCCAGGCCTTCCTATTGGTTTGGATCGAGCACCATCAACTGGCTCTCTTCAAAAAAATGCTCATCGCAGTTATTGCCGGTTCCACTGCGATCAACCACCAGGAAGTCATCCCGCTTTTCGATCGTCAGCACCGGATGGTGCCAGACGCCGCGATGGTAATTTACACCCTGCCTGCCGTTGGACACGAAGGCGCGGGTCAGCTCTGGATCAGGTACATCGCCAAGTGGCGCGACCACGATCAGAAAAGGGTTGCCGAGCAGCGGTATGAAAGCCTGGCTGCCCAGCGGGTGACGCTCCAGCATGGCAATGGTCAACGGCATCTCCAGCGCTTCGGCGCGGAAGATGCTGATGATTGCCTTGTCGTCAGGCGAGGCGGTTTCGACCTCGGCCAGACGATGAAAGCGCTGGGTCGAGCCGTTGTTGATCATGAAGTGAGCGCTGCCATCGGTTTCGATCACATCACCGAACGGGGCAAAGGCTTCTTTGGTCAACGGCTCGATAATCAGTTTGCGCATTACAGTCTCTCTGGGCCTGTAGGAGCGACTTCAGTCGCGAATGGCCATCGCCGATTCACGAATGAATTCGCTCCTGCGGGAGGGTGTGTTTATTTGGTTATTTTGCCCAATACTCGCAAGCGACTCACGCCGCCATCCGGGAATACATTCAGACGGATATGGGTGATCGGGCCGATAGCCTTGATCTGCTCGGCGAAGTCATGTTCGGCGTGCATGCTCAGTTTCTGGCTGGGCAGCAGTTCGCGCCAGAACAGGCTTTGGGTTTCGATCTGGCTGTCGGTGCCGCCTTTGACGAAGGCGCCCTGGATCGAGCAGCTGTCCGGGTAGTTGCCTTTGAAGTGCAGTGTATCGACGATGACTCTTTCCACTTCGCCCGGATGCCCCAGCGCGACGATGACCCAGTCATTGCCCGGCGTGCGGCGGCGTGCGGTTTCCCAGCCGTCGCCCATGTTCACACCGCGACCTGGGTTCAGAATGTTGCTCATGCTGCCGTAGTGCTCGTCGGAGCAGGCAATCGCACGGCCGCCATTAAGGGCTGCGACCAGATCGATCTGCTCGCTGTCGCTGACTTCTGTCCAGTCACGGAAGGGGATGCCGTGTACGCGCAGGCGTGCCACGCCGCCATCGGGGTAGATATTGAAACGCAGGTGACTGAACGCTTGATCGTTGCTGATGGCGTGGTAGTGATGGCTATTGCCTTGCAGCTCTACCGACGGCAGCACTTCAACCCATTGAGTGTTTTCATCAGGGTCGCCCGATGCCAGGAAGCAGGCTTCCAGCGAGGCGGAAGGCGGGAAGTTGCCGGTAAAGAACGAGGTGTCGATATCCACGCCCTTGATGGTGCCCGCCACGCCCAGGCGGATCACCGCGCTGTCATAACCTTCAAAACGCTTGCGCCGCGATTCCCAGCCGTCCATCCATTTGCCGTTGTCATCGAACACGCCTTCTTTCCAGACCGCAGGGGTCGGCTGGAACAGGCGGTTGGCATCGGCGAACCAGTCATCGGTGACGGACAGGACTTTGGTCCCCAGGCGTGCGTCGGCCAGATTGACGAACTTCTCGAACGGTGCGGCGTAAACTTTCATTCTTTTTGTCTGCCTTTCTCGATGGGCTTGGAAGGAATGGGCTTGGTAGTGTCTACAGGGTCAGCAAGCGAAACAGGGCAATCTTGTTGATCTCGGCCAGCGCGCAGGCGAACTCGACTTCTGCCGAGTGATGGATACGCTGCTCGAAGGCCGCCAGGATCTTGTGCCGGTCGCTTCCCTTGACCGCCATGATGAACGGGAAGCCGAACCTGGCCTTGTAGGCCTGATTCAACTCGGTAAAACGCTGGAACTCCTCGGCTGTGCATTGATGAATGCCGGCACCGGCCTGTTCGCTGGTGCTGGCTTCGGTCAGTTCACCCTGGATGGCGGCTTTGCCTGCCAGATCCGGGTGAGCGTTGATCAGCGCCAGTTGCCGCTCATGATCGGCGTTGAGCAGGATTTCGCTCATGCGCGCATGCAGGCTTTCGACCTGATCCAGCTCAGGGCTCACGCCCAGTTCATAGGTCTTTTCAGCGACCCATGGCGAGTGTTCGTAGATATCGGCAAAGGCTGCAATGAACGCTTCACGGCTCAGAGACGAGGGCTTCAGTGTCTGGAACTGGCTCATTGCGCGGCCTTGAAAGGATGTTGAGTGTGCCAGTGGCGAGCGATATCGACACGGCGGGTAAACCAGACCTGTTCGTGGCTCTTGGCGTACTCGATGAAGCGCTTGAGTGCAGCGAGGCGGGCAGGGCGACCGATCAGGCGGCAATGCAGGCCGATGGAAAGCATTTTCGGGGCCTCTGCACCTTCGGCGTAAAGCACGTCGAAAGCATCCTTGAGGTACTGGAAAAACTGCTCGCCATTGTTGAAGCCCTGCACCTGAGTGAAGCGCATGTCATTGGTGTCCAGCGTGTAGGGAATCACCAGATGCGGCTTGCCTGTCGGGTTGTTCGGCTCCCAGTAGGGCAGGTCGTCATCGTAGGTGTCGCAATCGTAGAGAAAGCCGCCTTCCTCCATCACCAGGCGACGGGTATTGGGGCCGGTGCGGCCGGTGTACCAGCCCAGCGGGCGTTCGCCGGTGATTTCGGTCAGGATGCGAATGGCCTGGAGCATGTGCTCGCGCTCCTGGGCTTCATCCATATTCTGGTAGTCGATCCAGCGATAGCCGTGGCTGCAGATTTCATGACCGTCAGCGACCATGGCGCGGATCACATCCGGGTGACGCTGGGCAGCCATGGCCACGGCAAAGATGGTCAGCGGGATATCGAATTGCCTGAACAGCTTGAGAATGCGCCACACACCGGCACGGCTGCCGTATTCGTACAGCGACTCCATGCTCATGTTGCGCTGGCCTTGCAGCGGTTGCGCCGCGACCATCTCGGACAGGAAGGCTTCGGATTCCTTGTCGCCATGCAGAATGTTGCGCTCGCCACCTTCTTCGTAATTGAGGACGAAGGAGAGGGCGATACGCGCATTGCCGGGCCAATGAGGATGGGGAGGATTGCTGCCGTAACCGATCAGGTCGCGTGGATAGTCAGCGCTCACTGCAAGCTTCCTTTAGGTGCGTGAAATCTGGTGCGGTACAAGCCCTGTGGCAGAAAACCGCGCTGCGCCGATTGTATACAAAATAATATCAACTTTGTAACCCGTAAAATTTCGCACGCTAGCGCTTTGAGTCATGCAATAAACTTGCCTGAGTGGTCAGCTTAAAATGAAAAACCTTAATGCTTTCCTTTGCTTCAGTGTTTTCGGGACTAAACCTCTGCTCAGAAATTTCAGGACTCACGGACGCAGGTTTTATTGTGTACAAGTTTTTTTAAAAGTGTCTTAATCGATCTCTGTCTACGATTGGCAAGCACCCTGATGGTGCATCATGCCCGCAATTCAACCATTCAACGAGGTGCTGATATCAATGGGACGATTAACCACGCATGTGCTGGACGCCGCGCACGGTTGCCCCGGCAACGGCATCCACATCGAACTTTACCGGGTTGAAGGCGAGCGTCTTGAACGAGTCGCCACGGCGGTCACCAACAGTGATGGTCGTTGCGATGCTCCCTTGCTCCAGGGCGAAGCTTACCGCACAGGTGTCTATCAGCTTCAGTTTCATGCGGGCGATTACTACCGCGGGCGTGGCGTGACGCTGCCTGAGCCGGCCTTTCTCGATGTGGTGGTGCTGCGCTTCGGGATTGATGCAGGCCAGGAGCACTATCACGTGCCGCTGCTGGTTTCGCCTTACAGCTACTCGACCTATCGTGGCAGTTGATTGCACAGCGCGAGGCGCGCCCTTGTGCTGGCGCACTGTGTACAATGCGTCCGTCCTACGCCGTAAACCACTTGCACACGAGTGCCCATGAACGAACAGTCCCTGCCCCTGAAGAAACAGCCACGCGCGGTCAAGTCAGCCCGTAATGCAACCCAGGACGATATCGTCTATGCGCATATCTTCGAGGCGATCCTTGAGCAGCGTCTGGCGCCGGGCACCAAGCTGAGCGAAGAGGCGCTGGGCGAAATCTTTGGCGTGAGTCGCACCATCATTCGTCGTGCCCTGTCGCGCCTGGCTCATGAAGGTGTCGTGCTGTTGCGGCCCAACCGGGGGGCGGTGGTCGCCAGCCCCAGCGTCGAGGACGCGCGTCAGGTGTTCTTCGCCCGGCGCATGGTGGAAAAGGCCATTACCGAGCTTGCGGTCGAACACGCGACCGCCGAGCAACTGGCCGAATTGCGGCAGATGGTCAGCGACGAGCGCGACAGCTTTGCCAGAGGGGATCGTGGCGCCGGGATTCGCCTGTCTGGCGAGTTCCACCTGCAACTGGCAGTGGCCGCCCGTAACGCACCGCTGATCAGCTTTCAGCGCAGCCTGGTGTCGCAGACCTCATTGATCATCGCTCAATACGAAAACGGCAATCGCACCCATTGTTCCTACGATGAACACACCCAGTTGATCGACGCCATCGAAGCCCGCGATGCCGCATTGGCCGTGGAACTGATGATGCATCACATGGACCACATCGACAGCAAGCTCAACCTCGACGACGACGGCGCGTCCGATGATTTGCATGCGGTGTTTTCGCACCTGATGGGCAAGAAGAAACCGGGCAAGGGGTAATGCCTGGTAGTCAAGGCGTACAGGTCTCTGTGGGAGGGGCCTTGGCCGCGACAACTTGCTGACAGGCAACACATCTTCAGCGCACTTCACATTGCTCTCGCGGCCAAGGCCCCTCCCACGAGTTGTGATTCAACCATCGCGCTCATGCACCAACTCCCCGGCCGCCCAAGTCTGTTGCACCGTGCGGTCATCGCCTAATGTCATCAGCACAAACAGGATCTCTGCAATATCCTTGGCCTGCTTGAGCCGATAGGCCAGCAGCGGCGTAGCGTTGTAGTCCAGCACCACAAAGTCAGCTTCGTTGCCGGGCTTCAGGCTGCCTATCCGGTCGTCCAGCCGCAGCGCCCGTGCGCCACCCAATGTGGCCAGATACAGTGATTTGAAAGGGCTGAGCCTCGCGCCCTGCATCTGCATGACCTTGTAGGCTTCGTTCAGGGTTTGCAGGATCGAGAAACTGGTGCCGCCGCCCACATCGGTCCCCAGCCCGACATTGATCCCGTGCTTTTCAGCCCTCGGCAGATTGAACAGGCCGCTGCCCAGAAACAGGTTGGAGGTCGGGCAGAACGCGATGGCCGATCCGGTTTCTGCCAGCCGCGCACACTGTTCGTCACACAGATGCACGCCATGGGCGAACACCGAGCGCTCGCCCAGCAGGTTGAAGTGGTCGTACACGTCCAGATAGTTTTTGCGCTCCGGGAACAGGGCCTTGACCCATTCGATTTCCTGCAGGTTTTCGCTGATATGCGTCTGCATGTACAGGCCGGGATACTCGCTCAGCAGCTTGCCTGCCAGGGTCAACTGCTCCGGCGTGCTGGTGGGCGCAAAGCGCGGGGTGACGGCGTAGCTCAGGCGGCCCTGGCCATGCCAGCGCTCGATCAGCGCCTTGCTGTCCGCATAGCTGGACTCGGGGGTATCCACCAGATAGTCCGGTGCATTGCGGTCCATCATCACCTTGCCGGCGATCAGGCGCAGGTCCAGCTTTTGAGCGGCGCTGAACAGTGCGTCTACCGACTCCTTGTGAACGCTGCCGAACACCAGCGCCGTGGTGGTGCCGTTGCGCAGCAGCTCCTTGAGAAAGATATCGGCCACTTCAGCGGCATGCACCGGGTCGGCAAACTGGCTCTCGCAAGGGAAGGTGTACGTGTCGAGCCAGTCCAGCAACTGCTCGCCATACGAGCCGATCATGCCGGTCTGCGGCAAGTGAATGTGGGTGTCGATAAAGCCCGGAGTAATCAGCGCGTCCTGATACTCGATCAGTTCCACATCGCTGCCCAGGCTACCCAGCAGGTCAGCGGCATTGCCGACGGCGGTGATCCTGCCGTCTTCGACCAGCATCAGGCCGTCGGGAAAATATTCATAAGACGCCTCGACCCCGACTTGGGCGGGGTCGGCAATGCTGTGCACGATACTGGCGCGGTAGGCTTTCTTGTTGCTTGAAACGAGGGTCATGGGCATCTCATTGCGACTGGCTGCGCCGCGAGGCGGGCAGCAGTTTGGCGACAGGTTCGGCGCTGGCACTGTGTTGGCCAAAGCTGGCGTTGTAGGTAGCGATTATTTCGGCGGCGATGGAAATGGCGATCTCGACGGGCAGCTTGCCTTTGACCTGCGCCAGACCCATGGGGCAGCGCATGCGTTGCAGCAAGGCGGGTTCAAAACCACGTTCCTTCAGGCGATGCTCGAACTTGACGCGCTTGGTCCGGGAGCCGATCAGCCCGAAATAGCCAAAGTCGCCGCGCTTGAGGATCGCGGCTGTCAGTTCCAGATCCAGTTGATGGTTGTGAGTCATGACAATGCAGTAACTGCCTTTGGGCAGTTGCGCGACCTCATCGACAGGCTCGTCGTTGACGATTTTCAGCACGGACTCGGGCAAGTGTTCCGGGAACTCCTGCTTACGAGAATCGATCCAGCGCACCCGGCAGGGCAGGCTGGCCAACAGCGGCACCAGCGCCCGGCCGACATGGCCTGCACCGAACACCGCGATCTGCGCCTGTGGCTGCCCCATGGGCTCGAACAGCAGGACATTCACGCCGCCGCAGCACTGGCCGAGGCTGGCGCCGAGGTTGAAGCGCTCCAGGCGCGTCTGCTGGCTGCCGCTGGCCAGCATGTCACGGGCGATTTCCATGGCCTTGTATTCCAGATGCCCGCCGCCGATGGTGTCGTGGATCCCCTGCGCCGTGACCACCATCTTGGAGCCCGCATTGCGTGGCGTCGAGCCAAGCTCCTCGATGATAGTGACCAGAACGCTCGGCTCACCTTGGGCCTGTAGCCTGGCCAGGGCGCTGATCCAGTCGTTCATGTGTGCCTCTGAGTTGACGGACCCGGTAGGAGCGAATTCATTCGCGAAGACGTCAGCACATCCACCGTCAATGGCACTTTCACATGCCGCTTCGCGAATGAATTCGCTCCCACGGGGATGTTCATTGAAGGTGTCTCATCTGTTCACACCCCCACAAAACCCGCTCCGGCGTTGCCGGTGCATCGATGTCGGGCTGATGCCGATAATCCCCCAGGCTCGCCACCGCATCCTTGATCGCACACCACGCCGCAATCCCCAGCATGAAGGGCGGTTCGCCCACGGCCTTGGAATGGAACACCGTGTCTTCCGGGTTCTTGCGGTTTTCCACCAGGGTGACCCGCAAATCCAGTGGCAAGTCCGCCACCGCCGGGATCTTGTAGGACGCCGGGCCGTTGGTCAGCAATTTGCCTTTGTCGTTCCACACCAGCTCTTCGGTGGTCAGCCAGCCTGCGCCCTGAATGTAGCCGCCTTCGACCTGACCGATATCGATGGCCGGGTTCAGTGAGGCGCCGACGTCATGCAGGATGTCCGTGCGCAGCATCTTGTACTCGCCGGTCAGGGTGTCGACGATCACCTCGGCGCAGGCGGCGCCAAAGGCGAAATAGTAAAAAGGTCGACCCCGCGCCTGGCTGCGGTCGTAGAAAATCTTCGGCGTCTTGTAATAGCCCGTGCTGGACAGCGACACCTGGCCCATCCACGCCTGATGCGCCAGCTCGGCGAAGGACAGCACCTGCTCGCCGATACGCACATGCCCATTGCGAAACACCACATCGGCCTCGGTCACTTGATACTTCAGCGCCGCAAATTCCACCAGCCGCTGCTTGAGGATTTCAGCGGCATTCTGCGCGGCCTTGCCATTGAGGTCCGTGCCGCTGGACGCCGCAGTCGGTGAGGTGTTCGGCACCTTGTCAGTGTTGGTCGCGGTGATCTGGATACGCTCGATATCCACCTGAAACACCTCGGCCACCACCTGGGCGACCTTGACGTTCAAGCCCTGGCCCATCTCCGTGCCGCCATGGTTCAGATGGATGCTGCCATCGGTGTAGATATGGATCAGCGCACCCGCCTGATTGAGAAAGCTGGCGGTAAACGAAATCCCGAATTTGACCGGTGTCAGCGCCAGGCCTTTTTTCAGAATCGGGCTGCTGGCGTTGAAGGCCTTGATCGCTTCGCGACGCTCTGCGTACTGGCTGCTTTGCTCCAGATCGGCGGTCATTTCTTCCAGCAGGTTGTGCTCGACGGTCTGGTAGTAATGCGTGACGTTGCGCTCGGTCTTGCCGTAGTAATTGACCTTGCGAACTGCCAGCGGGTCTTTGCCCAGATAGCGGGCGATGCTGTCCATCACTTCCTCGATGGCCACCATGCCTTGTGGGCCGCCGAAGCCTCGATAGGCCGTGTTGGACGCGGTGTTGGTCTTGCAGCGATGGCCGTTGATGGTTGCATCGCCCAGGTAATACGAGTTATCGGCATGGAACATGGCGCGGTCGACAATCGAGGCCGACAGGTCCGGCGAATAACCGCAGTTGCCCGCCAGTTCCAGCTCGATGCCCTGCAGGCGTCCGCTGTCGTCAAAACCCACGTCGTACTCGATATAGAACGGGTGGCGCTTGCCGGTCATCAGCATGTCTTCAACCCTTGGCAGGCGCATCTTGGTTGGTTGCCCGGTGAGGTGGGCAATCACGGCGCACAGGCATGCCGGGCTGGCTGCCTGGGTTTCCTTGCCGCCAAAGCCGCCGCCCATGCGCCGCATGTCGACCACGATGCGGTTCATCGAAACGCCCAGCACCTCGGCCACCAGCTTCTGGATTTCCGTAGGGTTCTGGGTCGAGCAATAGACGATCATCCCGCCGTCTTCGGTGGGCATCACCGACGATACCTGGGTTTCCAGATAGAAATGCTCCTGGCCACCGATATGCAGGCTGCCCTGCAAACGATGCGGTGCGCCTTGCAGGGCGCTGGCCGAGTCGCCACGCTTGTGGGTATGACTGTCGACCACGAAATGCTTCTGGCGCAAGGCCTGAACCACATCCAGCACTGGCTCCAGGTCTTCATATTCAATGACCGCCGCCATCGCCGCCTTGCGTGCGGTTTCCAGGTCGCGGGCCGCCACGGCCAGCACCGGCTGGCCGACGAACTCCACCTTGTCGATGGCCAGCAACGGGTCGCCGGGCAGCAACGGGCCGATGTCTTTCAGGCCGGGAATGTCTTGATGGGTAATGACGATCCGCACCCCGTCGAAAGCAAGGCACGGAGCCGTGTCGACGCTGACGATCCGCGCATGGGCGCGGTCCGAGAGGCGTGCATACACATGCAGTTGATTGGGAAACTCCAGGCGGTCATCGATATAGATGGCTTCGCCACTGACGTGCTTGTCGGCGCTGTCATGCTTGACGCTGCGGCCAACGCCGGTGGTCAGGTCCTGCTGGAACAGCGCGACCAGTTCGGCCTGGGTCTTGGGCGGTAGATGATTAGACATAGTCGGTCACCCGCGTCACAAGAGTGGGGGTTTGCAGCTCGATAAAATATTTGCGCAGCAGGTTTTGCGCGCTGAGCAGACGGTATTCCTTGCTGGCGCGAAAATCCGACAGCGGCGTGAAATCTTCGGCCAGTGCGCTGCAAGCCAGTTCGATGGACGCCGATGTCCAGGGCTGACCGATCAAGGCCCGCTCGCAGGCCGCGGCACGTTTGGGAATGGCTGCCATGCCGCCGAACGCAATGCGCGCATCGGCAATCTGGCCGTCTTCAAGATGCAGGCAAAAAGCCGCGCAGACCGCCGAGATATCGTCATCCAGCCGCTTGGACACCTTGTAGGCGCGGAATACATGGCCAGCCTTGGCGGTCGGCACAATGATCTTCTCGATGAACTCGCTTTCCTGACGTGCCGTCACCCGGTAATCGATGAAGTAATCTTCCAGCGCCAGGGTGCGTTGAGTGTCGCCCTTGCGCAGCACGATCCGTGCGCCCAGGGCGATCAACAGCGGCGGGGCGTCGCCGATGGGTGAGGCGTTGCCGATATTGCCGCCCAGCGTGCCCTGATTGCGGATCTGCAACGAAGCGAAGCGTTGCAGCAACTCGCCGAAATCCGGGTATTCAGCCTTGAGAGCTGCATGGCAGTCGGTCAGCGAGGCGGCGGCACCAATCTCCAGCCGGTCCTCGAAACGCTCGATGCGCTTCATTTCGGCAATATGGCCAACATGAATCATCACCGGCAGCGGCTTGTGAAACTGAGTGACTTCCAGCGCCAGATCGGTCCCGCCTGCCAGCAATCTGGCTTGTGGGTGCGCGCTGTACAGGTCGGCCAGATCGGCCACGGTCAGCGGCACCAGAGAACGCTTTTCGCCGTCGTTCAGTTCGCCGGTTGTCTTGGGGGCGATGCTGCGCAAGCGGGCGATGGTCTGGGCCTGACGCTGATCGAACTGGTCGGGTTGATGCTGGCCGCAGGCTTGCGCTGCAGCGTCCAGAATCGGGCGATAACCGGTGCAGCGGCAAAGATTGCCCGCCAGGGCTTCGTGGGCCTGATGGGTGTTGGCCTGAGGGCTGTTCTTTTGCAGGGCGAACAGCGACATCACAAAGCCTGGCGTACAGAAGCCGCATTGCGAGCCATGGCAGTCGACCATGGCCTTTTGCACGCTATGCAGTTGCCCTTGATGCTTGAGGTCTTCGACGCTGATCAATTGCTTGCCGTGCAGCGACGCCACGAAGGTCAGGCACGAATTGAGGCTGCGATAACGCAATTGCTCAGTGCCATGGCTGTCGGTTTCCAGCTCACCGAGCACAACGGTACAAGCGCCGCAGTCACCGCTGGCGCAGCCTTCCTTGGTGCCCGTCTTGTGCGCATGCCCGCGCAGGTAATTGAGCACGGTGAGGTTCGGGTCCAGGGTGTGCTCGGTTTTGAGCTCCTGGTTCAAAAGGAACTGGATCACGGTGCTACACCCTCGATTTCTTGTAATCGGATATGTCGATGAATTTATCAGCTTTGCTTATCGGGTCAATTTTTTTCTGACTGTAAAGTCAGGAAATTCCGTTGCCAGTCGATAAGTCACGCAACACATAAGCGACAATAAGTCTGTCACATCAATGATTTGCTTAATTCGTGCCAGTTTCACGGCCATGGCCCTGCGCCATGCCCAAAGGTTGCGATACACTCCTTCTCTTAATAAGTAGAACTGCTGCTGAAAGGAAAGACATGACGTTCAAGGCATCGGACAGCCTCGCCGAGCAAGTCGCTCAGCACATTGCCGAGCGGATCATCCGTGGCGAGCTGAAACCTGGAGAGCGGATCCAGGAACAAAAGGTCACGCAGGCGCTGAGTGTCAGTCGCGGTACAGTGCGCGAAGCTCTCTTGATTCTGGAGCGCAGGCATCTGGTGGTGATCTTGCCGCGTCGTGGTGCGCAGGTGACTGTGCTGGATGCCCATAATGTGGTCGGCCTGTGCTCGCTGATGGCCGAGTTGTATATCCTGCTCGCCACGGCGGTTGCCGAACGCTGGCAGCGCGAGTCGGATCTGGCACCGTTCATGCAGATCCAGCAACGTCTCAAGAACAGTTATGAGCGTGAGGATGTCACGGTATTCGTTGAAGAAAGCTTCAACGTCATGCGCGCCGCCTATCCGTTTGCCGACAACCCGTACCTGCAAGAGACCGTCGAGAACCTGCAACCGTCCATGAGCCGCAGCTATTACCTGGCGCTTGAACAGCGCAAGGCCGAACTGGGCGATTATCTGACGCTGTTCTCACAAATGCTTGAAGCCGTTGTGGCCCGGGACCTGCCACAGATTCGCGTAATCCTTACTCATTATTGCCAACGCAGCTGCAGGCTGGTGCTGGCTGCTTTGTCCACAGGCTGAAACCATGCGTCTGAAGTGCATCAAGCTGGCGGGGTTCAAATCCTTCGTCGACCCCACCACGGTGAACTTCCCCAGTAACATGGCGGCCGTTGTCGGCCCCAATGGGTGCGGCAAGTCCAACATCATCGACGCCGTGCGTTGGGTGATGGGCGAAAGCTCTGCCAAGAACCTGCGCGGCGAGTCGATGACCGACGTCATCTTCAACGGCTCCACCAGCCGCAAGCCCGTGAGTCAGGCGAGCATCGAACTGGTGTTCGACAACTCCGATGCCACGCTGGTGGGCGAATACGCCAGCTACGCGGAAATCTCCATTCGCCGCAAAGTGACCCGCGACAGCCAGAACACTTATTACCTCAACGGCACCAAATGCCGTCGGCGCGATATCACCGATATCTTCCTGGGCACCGGCCTTGGGCCGCGCAGCTATTCGATCATCGAGCAGGGCATGATCTCCAAGCTGATCGAAGCCAAGCCCGAGGACCTGCGCAACTTCATCGAAGAAGCGGCCGGCATCTCCAAGTACAAGGAGCGCCGCCGGGAAACCGAAAACCGCATTCGTCGCACCCATGAAAACCTCGCACGCCTGACGGACCTGCGCGAAGAGCTGGAACGCCAGCTTGAGCGCTTGCATCGGCAGGCACAGGCCGCCGAGAAGTATCAGGAATACAAGGCCGAAGAGCGTCAGCTCAAGGCTCAGTTGTCGGCTCTGCGCTGGCAGGCGCTGAACGAGCAGGTCGGCCAGCGCGAGGCAGTGATCGGCAATCAGGAAATCGGTTTCGAGGCCTTGGTGGCTGACCAGCGCAGTGCCGATGCCAGCATCGAGCGACTGCGGGACGGTCATCACGACCTGTCCGAGCGTTTCAATCTGGTGCAGGGACGTTTCTATTCCGTGGGTGGCGACATCGCCCGTGTCGAGCAGAGCATTCAGCACGGCCAGCAGCGCTTGCGTCAGTTGCAGGACGACCTGCGCGAAGCCGAGCGTGCCCGACAGGAAACCGAATCGCACCTGGGCCACGACACCACCTTGCTGGCGACCCTGGGCGAAGAGCTGGAAATGCTCGAACCGGAACAGGAAATGACCAGCGCTGCCGCCGAGGAATCGGCCATTGCCCTGGAAGACGCCGAAGCCACGATGCAGGGCTGGCAGGAAAAGTGGGACACCTTCAACCAGCAATCGGCCGAGCCGCAACGTCAGGCTCAGGTGCAGCAGTCGCGCATTCAGCAACTGGAACAAAGCATCGAGCGTCTGGCCGAGCGTCAGCGTCGTTTGAACGAAGAGCGCCAATTGTTGGCCTCTGACCCCGAAGACGCGGCCATTCTTGAACTGAGCGAAGACCTGGCCACCCGTGAAATGACCATCGACGACCTGCACCTGAACGAAGGGCAGGTCGTCGAGCAACTGGAGCAGTTGCGCGATCAATTGCAACAGGCCAATCAGGCCCAGCAGCAGGCCCAGGGCGAACTGCAACGCTTGAATGGCCGATTGGCCTCGCTTGAAGCCTTGCAACAGGCAGCCCTCGACCCGGACACCGGCACTGCCGAGTGGCTGCGTGACCAGCAACTGGCCGAGCGCCCGCGTCTGGCTGAAGGGCTGAGTGTCGAAGCAGGCTGGGAACTGGCGGTGGAAACCGTGCTGGGTGCCGACCTGCAAGCGGTGCTGGTGGATGATTTTGCCGGGCTGGATCTGGCCGGTTTCCAGCAGGGCGACTTGCGCCTGCTGAGCCCCGGAGCCGATACCAGTCGCCTGCCGGGCAGCCTGCTGGACAAGGTCGAAAGCCCGGTCGACCTGTCGGCCTGGCTGGGGCAGGTCATGCCGGTGCAAACCCTCGACGAAGCCTTGGCCCGACGTGGGCAGTTGAGTGCCGGGCAAAGTTTTATCAGCCGCGATGGCTATTGGGTCGGGCGTCACTTCTTGCGCGTGCGCCGCGCCAGTGAAGCCCAGAGCGGCGTTCTGGCCCGTGGTCAGGAACTGCAACGGCTTGGGCTGGAGCGTGACGAACTCGAAGCGGCACTGGCGGCCCGTGAAGAACAACTGCTGTCGCTGCGTGAGCAACAGACGCAACAGGAAGAAACCCGCGAACAACTGCGTCGCCGCCTGCAAGACGAAACCCGTCAGCAGGGCGAACTCAAGGCCCAGCTGTCGGCGGCCAAGGCCAAGGTCGAGCAGTTGACCCTGCGCCGTACCCGTCTTGATGAAGAGCTCATCGAAGTGGGCGAGCAGCGTGCCATGGAGCATGAGCACCTGGGTGAATCCCGCGTGCAACTGCAAGACGCCCTGGACGCCATGGCCCAGGACACCGAGCAGCGCGAGCTGCTGCAAGCCCAGCGCGACAGCCTGCGCGAGCGTCTGGACCGGATTCGTCAGGAGGCGCGTCAGCACAAGGATCGCAGCCATCAACTGGCAGTGCGTATCGGCTCGATCAAAGCGCAGCACGACTCCACGCGCCAGGCCCTTGAACGCCTGAAGATGCAGTCCGAGCGGCTGTCCGAAAAAAGCGAGCAACTGGGCCTGAACCTGGAAGAAGGGCAGGCCCCGCTTGAAGAACTGCGCCTCAAGCTCGAAGAATTGCTGGAAAAACGCATGGTCGTCGACGACGAAATGCGTATCGCCAAAATCGCTCTGGAAGATGCCGACCGTGAGCTGCGCGACGCCGAGAAGCGTCGCACCCAGGCCGAGCAACAATCGCAACTGTTGCGTGGCCAGCTGGAGCAGCAGCGCCTGGAGTGGCAATCCCTGACGGTGCGGCGCAAGGCCTTGCAGGACCAGTTGCAGGAAGACGGCTATGACCTTCACGGCGTGCTGGCGACCTTGAGCCCCGAAGCCAGCGAGGCGAGTGCCGAGCAACAACTTGAAAACATTGCGGGGCGCATCCAGCGCCTGGGCGCGATCAACCTCGCGGCCATCGACGAATACCAGCAACAGTCCGAGCGCAAGCGTTACCTCGATGCCCAGAACGCTGATCTGGTGGAGGCTCTGGAGACGCTGGAAAACGTGATCCGCAAGATCGACAAGGAAACCCGCAATCGTTTCAAGGAGACCTTCGATCAGATAAACAGCGGAATTCAGGCGCTGTTTCCGAAAGTTTTCGGTGGCGGCTCCGCTTATTTGGAACTGACGGGCGAAGATTTACTCGATACAGGGGTGACAATCATGGCGCGTCCACCCGGCAAGAAGAACAGCACGATTCATTTGCTGTCCGGTGGGGAAAAAGCCCTGACTGCATTGGCACTGGTTTTTGCCATTTTCAAACTCAACCCGGCACCGTTCTGCATGCTCGACGAAGTCGATGCACCCCTGGATGACGCCAACGTGGGACGTTATGCACGCTTGGTGAAAGAAATGTCACAAACAGTGCAATTCATCTACATCACCCACAACAAGATCGCCATGGAAATGGCCGACCAGCTGATGGGCGTAACCATGCATGAACCCGGCTGTTCGCGCCTTGTAGCGGTGGATGTCGAGGAGGCGATGGCCCTTGTGGATGCGTGATCTGTAACGTGATTTCGCGGGGAAATGGCTTTTTAGTGGCTCAAATATGTGAAGCGGTAGCGATAGATACTACCCTCAGGGCCAAACAGGTGTAACAGACGGTGTAAAGTTACCTTTGGTCGTGCTAGTTTAGTGACCACTTTTTTATTTCGGCGTGGGCAAAATGCCAGTTAGAACATAGACTTGGCACCACGTATTAAAGGGGTTTAGGCCCTTATTTTGAAAATTCTTCATTAGAGGCACTGGATTACATGGAAATCGGTCTGCGCGAGTGGCTGATCGTCATCGGCATTATTGTCATTGCCGGTATTCTCTTCGATGGCTGGCGCCGTATGCGCGGCGGCAAGGGGAAACTGAAATTCAGGCTCGACCGAAGCTTCTCCAATCTGCCGGACGACGATGAAACCACGTCCGCAGAATTGCTGGGCCCACCCCGCGTGCTGGATACCCACAAGGAACCTCAACTGGACGAGCAGGACCTGCCGTCGTTGAGTGCGACCCCGCGTGAGAGCAAACGCAGCAACAGCGACAAGAAGCGCAAGGACGAGCCGCAACAGGGCGACTTGAACCTGGATATGGACGGCCCTAGCCTGTTCACCGATCGCAACGACGATTTCCCGGACGACAAGCCGGCCCAGCGCATCACCGAAGACAAGGACCTGCCGCCTGTCGAAGAAGTGCTGGTCATCAGCGTGATCTGCCGTGACGAAAGCGGTTTCAAAGGGCCTGCACTGCTGCAGAACATCCTGGAAAGCGGCCTGCGTTTCGGCGAAATGGACATCTTCCACCGTCACGAAAGCATGGCCGGCAATGGCGAAGTCCTGTTCTCCATGGCCAACGCCGTGAAGCCGGGCGTGTTCGACCTGGACGACATCGACCATTTCAGCACCCGTGCCGTCAGCTTCTTCCTGGGCTTGCCTGGGCCGCGTCATCCGAAGCAGGCGTTCGACGTCATGGTCGCCGCAGCCCGCAAGCTGGCCCATGAACTCAACGGCGAACTGAAAGACGACCAACGCAGCGTCATGACCGCTCAAACCATTGAGCATTACCGCCAGCGCATTGTCGAATTCGAGCGCCGCGCATTAACCCAGCGCCGCTGACAGTAGGAGCGGATGAATCCGCTCCATGCTAATGACGATCAGTTAAGAGGCTGATTTCAAAAGTCGGGGGGCTGGAATCAAAATCCGTGGGAGGGGCCTTGGCCGCGACAGCCCGGTTTCAGGCGCTGAAAATGTGTTGCCTGTAAGCAGGTCGTCGCGGCCAAGGCCCCTCCCACAGGTGACTGTATGCCTTAACTGATCGGCATCTGCTCCTACATGCCACATCAAGCAGCCAAGGCTGCTTTTTTGCTTTTTGAGAGAACATTGTATGAAGGCCGTCGAAACCCGAATCCTGGAACTGCGCGCAGAGCTGGACCAGCACAACTACCGCTACCACGTGCTGGACGAACCCAGCATCCCGGATGCCGAGTACGATCGCCTGTTTCACGAACTCAAGGCCCTTGAGGCTGAAAACCCGCATCTGGTCACCCCGGATTCCCCGACCCAGCGCGTGGGCAGCGCCGCGCTGTCGGCCTTCACTCAAGTGCGTCATGAAGTCCCCATGCTCAGCCTGGGCAACGCCTTTGAAGAAACCGACATGCGCGAGTTCAATAAGCGTGTGATCCAGGTACTTGGCCTGCCAGCAGGCGACCTGTTTGGTGGCGATGCCAAAGTGCAATACAGTTGCGAGCCCAAGCTGGACGGCCTTGCGGTGAGCTTGCTGTATCGCGACGGTGCGCTGGTGCGCGGGGCCACCCGTGGTGATGGCACCACCGGCGAAGACATCAGCGTCAACGTGCGAACCGTGCGTAACATTCCCCTCAAACTGAAAGGTAAGGGCTGGCCTGAAGTACTTGAGGTGCGGGGTGAAGTCTTCATGTCCAAGGCCGGTTTCGAGCGGCTCAATGCCAGCCAGATGGAAATCGGCGGCAAGACCTTCGCCAACCCGCGCAATGCCGCAGCTGGCAGCCTGCGCCAGCTAGACTCGAAGATCACCGCCAATCGCCCACTGGAGTTTTGCTGCTATGGCTTAGGTCAGGTTTCTACCGAAATTTCCGACACCCATGTAGGCATGCTGAACCAGCTCAAAAAATGGGGCATGCCTATCAGTCCTGAGCTGAAACTGGCGGACGGGATTGAAGAGTGTCTGGCGTATTACCACGACATTGGCGAGCGCCGCCTCAAGTTGGCGTATGAAATCGACGGCGTGGTATTCAAGGTCAATGACCTCTCATTCCAGAGTGCAATGGGATTTCGTGCGCGTACTCCGCGCTGGGCCATCGCCCATAAATTCCCGGCCATGGAAGAACTGACCGAGCTGTTGAACGTCGAATTCCAGGTCGGGCGCACGGGGGCAGTCACGCCGGTCGCACGCCTCAAGCAGGTCAAGGTCGCAGGCGTCATGGTGTCCAACGCCACATTGCACAACATGGACGAAGTCGCACGCCTGGGCGTGATGATCGGCGATACCGTCATCATCCGCCGTGCCGGTGACGTCATCCCGCAAGTGGTGCAAGTGGTGGCCGAACGCCGCCCGGAAAACGCCCGCCCGGTGGAGGTGCCGAAAACCTGCCCTGTCTGCGGCTCCCACGTAGAACGCACGCAACTGGTCAAGCGCAGCAAAGGCAAGGAAACCATCAGCGAAGGTGCGGTCTATCGCTGCGTCGGCCGTCTGGCCTGTGGCGCGCAGCTCAAGCAGGCGATCATCCACTACGTCTCGCGTCGAGCCATGGACATCGAAGGCCTGGGCGACAAGACCATCGAGCAACTGGTGGACGAAAAGCTCATCGGCTCGCCCGCAGACCTCTACAAACTGCAATACGAACAGATCATCGACCTGGAAGGCTTTGCCGAAGTCTCCAGCAACAAACTGCTCAAGGCCATTGCCGACAGCCGCAAGCCGACCCTGGCGCGCTTCATCTACGCGCTGGGCATTCCCGATGTGGGCGAAGAAACCGCCAAGGTGCTGGCCCGCTCGCTGGCGTCCCTGGCGCGGGTTCGCAAGGCCTTGCCGGAAGTGCTCACCTACCTGCCGGATATCGGCCTGGAAGTCGCTCACGAAATTCACAGCTTCTTCGAGGACAGCCACAACCGCGAAGTCATCGATGCCTTGCTGGGCGAGAGCGGCCTGCAATTGCAGGATGAAGGCGAGCTGGGTGCCGAATTTGCAGCCAGCACCACCCTGGGCAGCCTGATCGACAAACTGCACATCTTCTCGGTAGGGCCGGGCGGCGCGCAGAAACTGGCCGACAAGTTCGGCACGCTGGAAAACGTCATCAGCGCCGACTGGCTGGACATGCGTCAGGCGCTGCCGGAGAAACAGGCCAAGGCCGTGCGCGAGTTCTTTGATGACGCCGCCAACGCCGAGCGAGCGCGGGCCATCGAAGCGCAGCTCAAGGAATTCGGCATGCACTGGCGCAGCGAGAAGAAAACCGTCGAAGGCCTGCCGTTGGCTGGCCAGACCTGGGTCCTGACTGGCTCGCTGGAACGCATGAGCCGCGACATCGCCAAGGAAAAACTCGAAAGCCTGGGTGCCAAGGTATCCGGCTCCGTCTCGGCCAAAACCCACACCGTCGTCGCCGGCCCCGGCGCAGGCTCCAAACTCACCAAGGCCAACGAACTGGGCCTGGAAGTACTGGATGAAGAAGCCTTTGTGGCATTCCTGAGCGGGCAGGGCATTGAAGTGGATTGATGCCCTTCGCGAATGAATTCGCACCTGCGCCGGCCTCCGTAGGAGCGAATTCATTCGCGAAAACCACCACCCGAGAAAATCCATGGAACCCCTGCACCTCGCCCATGATCTAGTCTGTTCACGGACCCCAGGGAAACCACCATGTACCGCTTTTTCGAACAACTCAGTTCAAGGATCGCTGCCCCCTTCATCAGCGAAACAAAGCGCAACAGCAAGGTCTGGCAGTGCCGCTGCGGCCAATCGGTGTTCTTTCCCAACTCCCAGTGCCTGGCCTGCTCGGCGGCATTGGGCTATCTACCGGAACAGGAACGCATCGCCACAATCGAAGCCGCCGCCGAGCCCGATACCTGGCGCCTGAGCGAAGACCCCGGCGCAGGCCTCTACCGACGCTGCGCCAACCTGCACACGCCAGCCGCCTGCAACTGGCTGTTTCCGGCCCATAATGCAGGTGAATACTGCATCGCCTGTAGCCTGAATCGCACTATCCCGGACCTCTCCGTCCCGGAAAACCCCGAGCGCTGGCGCAAGGTCGAAACCGCCAAGCGGCGCTTGGTGGCGCAACTGATTTCCCTCGGGCTGGAAGTCATCCCCAAAACCAGCGACGAAGACACCGGGCTGGCCTTTGATTTTGTCGGCATCGACCTGGAAGGCAAACCACCGACCACCGGCCACGCCAACGGCCTGATCACCCTCAATATCGAAGAAGCCGACGACGCCCACCGCGAAGCCGTGCGCGTACAGATGCACGAGCCTTATCGCACCTTACTGGGGCATTTCCGCCATGAAGTGGGGCACTATTACTGGGACAGGCTGATTGCCGACACCTACTGGCTGCACGGCTTTCGCAACCTGTTCGGCGACGAACGCGCCAGCTATGCCGACGCGCTGGAGAACCACTACCAGAACGGCGCCCCGGAAGGCTGGCAGCAACAGTTCGTCAGCGCCTACGCAACCATGCACCCGTGGGAAGACTGGGCAGAAACCTGGGCGCATTACCTGCACATGATGGATGCCGTCGACACCGCGCTGGGCCTGGGCATGAGCGCCCGAGAGATGGAGCTGGACTACCAGCCGTTCCCGCTGGAAGCCCTCTACGACCCCCAACACCCCGACGGCCCGGCCTTCCTCTCATTCATCAACGCCTGGATAGAACTGGCCAGTATGCTTAACGAACTGTCACGCAGCATGGGCCAACCCGACTTCTACCCCTTCGTCCTGCCCGCACCGGCCATCGCCAAACTGCACTTCATCCACCTGGTAATCCAGGGTTCCACCCCGTAGGAGCGAATTCATTCGCGAACAAACCGTGAAATACCGATCAATCAGGCATACATCTCACTTGTGGGAGGGGCCTTGGCTGCGACGGCACCCAGGCCCCCAATCTGCTAATGCCTGACCACAGCCCTGTCCAACCCAGGCCGAAACACCTGCTTCTCCACCAGATCCAGCGCATCACAGCCATCGCTCAACAGCATCAGCGCCGCATTGGCCATATACCGCACATCAGCGTCATCTGCCCCGTCCAGACATTCCAAGAGGCGACGAGCCATACGAATACGCCGGTCAGCACTGGCAAACAGAAAATCCAGTGGGGCCTGACTGTCGATATGCATCACAGGGTTATCAGTGTTATTGCTTTTGAGCGGGACAAAGCGGGTCATGCTGCACCTCCGCAAGGCGTGAGGGCAGGGGGATTTGGTGTGATTTTGAACATGGCTAAACTTCCTTTGTTTCATTAAAAGGACTGCCACGGCTCACTTCCACATGAGTTGGGTGGCAGCTGTGCGTGGGTGTGGAAGACCGGTCAAAGGAACCCGGTGCACCCGAAGGTGCCCCAGCACACAGCCGCCATAGCGCAGCCATCCGAAACATTTAGAGTCTCAGATTGCTGATATAGCTTCTGTGTCCTTTGAACAGCCGGGCTTCCACCCCCGATCACTGACAGGCAGCGACCGCGCGACTATAAGCCCCGAATCCGCTCCCTGCAACCCGCCGAGCCCTTGTGACACAAGTGCTTGAGCAATCTCGAATTTTTATCCTGGATTACGGGTTGTAACTTCGCGCCAGACCGGTACAATGGCACGGCTCGCCGACTGGCGAGTGTCGTTATGGTGACCCCATCGGTCCCCCCGCAACGATTACCCGTCAACCTGGTCAGGCCCGGAAGGGAGCAGCCATAGCGGGAACATTGTGTGCCGGGGTGTGGCTGGTGGGGTTGCCACCTTTCTTTTGAATCCTTGTGGTTTGCAGGGGTTTTCCAGTACTTAGATATATCTACACAATATTTTCCTCTCTTAATCTTGAGTGTGCGTAGGTTTGTGCTTTAACCAAACGTTAGGCGCAGCGGAGTTACGATTGGGCATCGGGTGTGGAGTCTGATGGCTATAGGTATGCTAAGAATGTTGTAAGTTTCTCCGAGACCGAATACCTTTGCTATGCATGATTCAACGAGTCATATAAACATGCATTTTTAGTGATGAGCTTGCTCATGTGGCAGTTCATCAAAGGGTTGTAAATGTCAAGGACGGTTTATGGACAAGAAGACTGCTGGCTCGTGGTTGATTCATCATACGAATAAGCTCCAAGGTGTTAACAGCCAACTCGGCTATGAAAAAACGTTCGCAGCTGGGAAGGCGGGTATTTTGCTGTCTGCAATTTCCGCAGATGGGAACCTTAAGGTTTCTCCTGATAGACTTAATGCTTTAGCTAGGGCCTCTAACATTAATACTATGTTTGAGCTGCCATCTCTCGTAAAACTACTTAAAGAAAACGAATATTTAGATGACTCTCGGTCTGGAGAGCTTCTTGTGTACGGTGTTACATCTGCGTCGGTCTTGAGTCATACAGCTGACATATTTAGTAAGCTCTCTCCCGAGCGAAATGAGTTAGCAGCTATAGAGCTGGCCGAGATTGCGTCTGTGGCCCCGGCTAAAGTATCCGAAGTTTCAGAGTATATCGGCGATTTAAATAAGTTGCCTAAGGCTGAGGTCAAGCAGTTGTTGGTCGAGGCAAGCCAAATAGGTTTTGTTGAGGTTGAAAAATTAAGTGCTGATGAAGAATTGGTTTTTAATGGAAATCTCTTTCGTCGTGATGTTACACGAAAAATTAAGCTAGTATTGGATTCTTTAAGTTCAAAAGAGCAGGCTCTTCTGCAAGACTTTAATGACGTTCTTAGGAAAAAAGCCTGCGTCGATGTTGAGTCTGCTGAAAGGATTCTTGGTGGAGCATTGTTTAGTAAGGTTTTTTCTATTGGCTTGTTTGATGTGAGTGTTGTAAGTAATGGGGATAGTAATACCGGGTTTGTGACGCTTCCGTCTGCATTTTCTAAGTTTGATAGTAATTCTATGGTAGATGATGCTTTTGACTTGGCTAAAGCGTTTTTGAGTTCCTTGACATATGGTATTACTAAAAGTAATTATGCAAGAGGAGCGATTCGCATGGTGGATGCGCTGCTGTCTGCACTTATTCGAGGTGAAAGTGTTGGGCCAGTAAGTGCTATTGGTCAAGATTATAAAGTGCTAGAGTTGAAAGGTGTAGTGAAGGTTTATAATGGAAGTAAGAATGGTCGTTCAGGACCAATGCTGAAGCTTCTAAAGCGAGAAATTGGCAAGCTTGCTCTGCAGGTTATCAGAGAGGGTGATGTGAGTGAGTATTCGCTGACAATATTGCCCGGGGCTGCCTTAACTGGTTACCAAGGACCTGAGGTGAACAGAATGGTTGAGCGTCGGAATCAGTTAAAGAGTAGTCCGAAAGCTACGAATGATATGTTATCCGCATTGCGGACGGGAGCTTTCTAATGGCTAAGGCTCTTCCTTTGGCAAAAGGCTATTTGGCTGAAGAAATGTTGAGAGCATATTTTTCTCGGGCAGGATATTTCGTGGTTCGAGGTGTGCCATTCTGCTATGAAGGATTTGATGTAACAGATATTGATCTATGGTTGTACAGCAGATCGTCTTCGGTTTCTCGCGAGATTGCTATTGTCGATGCAAAGAATAAAAAGACACCTCAAGCTATTGAGAGGATCTTTTGGATAAAAGGTCTACAAAAGGCGGTAGGAGCTTCAAAAGCAATTGTTGCTACAAACGATCGACGTCCAGAAGTAAAAGAGTTTGGTAAAGAGTTGGATGTGGTTGTTCTTGATGGCTCTTTCCTGTCTCGACTCGGTAGTCCGGATGGGTATAACCCTAGCCGACTGAGTGATGAGGAGTTTTTTCAAGAGATAGCAGATTACGCACTGGGAAAACTTGATGGCGATTGGAAGGGAAGAGTTCGTCTCTGTAAGGGACTGCTGTCTAAAGGACTTACCTTTGATAACTGCAATGCTTGGCTCGGGCATGCAAAATTTTTCGCATTGGGTTCGATAGAAAATCAGCGGCAGCGAGTATTGGCTCTACGCTGTCTATATCTGATTTGTTCCTTTGTTGCGTTAGCAATAGATTATGTTCTTGAGGAGCTCGCTTTTGTGGAACAGACTGAGCGCTCAGCCATGCTAAAAGAAGGATTTACATATGGTTCTCGCGGGCGCTCTGGATTAAAAAAAGTTCTTGAAATTGCTCTAGGTTTGGTAGAGCAGCATGCTGAAGACGGGGCACTTACTTCTAGGCAAGTAAGGTCAAGTGTAGAGAATCAACTGGAAAGTCTTCAGGTTGACATACTTGCAGAGTATTTTTCTCGACCGGGAGTTGGGAGAGGGCTTTTCACGGTAGCAAAAGAGTTTGAACAGCTTTCTATGGAAAGGCAATTTGTTAGTCATTTAGGCGCGTCGCCTGAATTAAAGAGTATGCTATATTGTTTGATGGATCATTGGTCGCTCGATAGGTCATTGTTGTCTGAAAAATAAGGATCTATATATTTGTTTTTGTAGTCGTTGGATGACAGTTTTTCTTTAATTCTTGGGGGGATAAATAGTGTGTCGATGTGATACGCTTTTTATCTTCGCGAAGCAAAGTGTACTTTGCTATGGGGTTGCGTTTGTGTTGGGGGTGGTCGTTAAGGTTAAATGGGCGCCATATATGATGTGTTAGTGAAAGAGTGGCCAAAAAATAAATTTGCATAGTCTATAAAAACTATATTGCGGTATTTGCTCGTTGGGTAAATGTCTTTAGTGATTCGATATTGATTTTTGTGCGTACATAAAATTTGCGTGCTTGGATGTGAAGTCAAATGTATGTGGTGGTAGTCGTTGGGGAGATTATCGTTCTCTCATTTTCTCCAATATTATCGTCGATGGGATAAAGAACGTATTGGTGTAGTAATTTCTATATCCCCATGAAGGAGCGATACGGACTTTGCAAGGGATCGATACTTGGTCCTCAATCAATATTCTTATTTCGTCGTACCCATCTAGGCTGCTTTCGCTACCGTTTGGATTGGAGTAGGAGAAAGATACTTCTGAAATAAAGTCGCGGTTGAGTCTGCTTTGATCTTTGGCTTTTACTGAGCCTCTGGCTTTTATTTTAATAACATGGTCTGTTGAAAAGTTTGTGTCGTGATCCAGAGAACATGTCAGTACCGGGTTTTGTTGGTTGCTGTTTTCGTAATTGTTGAAGGCGCGCATCAGGTCAATGCTTGAGGTGAAGTTAACCGTATAATGGTTGTTAGGGCTTCTCTCAAAAGACGATAACCTAAGCTCGGCGCGTGGGATGTTTGGCGTTTTTGCGCAGGCGGTACATAAGAGTACGGCTAAGAAAATAAAGGTTTGATATGTCTTCATTTTCTTTGCGTCATGGGGTTGGATGGAATAGAACTATTTGTGATACTCACTTGTTCATCTGCTCTAGAATTAGAGTAGAGGGGATAAAAAGTAGGTTGGTGTAGTAGGCTTTATATCCATACGCCGTTATGAATACTCTGCAAGGGATTGACTCCTGTGCCTCGAGTAGTGGTTTAAAAGCCTCGAAATCGTTTAAGTCTCGTTGAGTGCCATCGGGATTGTTAAAGCGAAAGATAAGCTCGGAGGTAAAGATGTAGTTTGGTCTTGTTGAGCTTTTTATCTCTACTCGTCCTGTAGCACCTATGTTGATGGGGGCTTCTACTGTAAGTTTTGCATCAGGATCCAGGGAGCAGATGAAGCTGGGGTTTAATTGGTTGCTATTTTCGTAGTCGTTGAATGCATGCTGCAGATCCACGCTTGAGGTGAACGTGACTGTATAAGGGTATTTGGGGGCTGGTCCGAATGATAAAAGATTAAGGTCAGCTACCGGTATTTGTGCTGTTTTTACGCATGCTGTGCACAAAATTACTGTCAGGTAAATGAGGCAGTGAAGTGCTTTAGTTTTCATAAGTGTCATTTATAAGTTCGATATAAATTTACGCTCACTGCTATGAGTTCAGGTTGCAGTGAGCGCTTAAATACATTGGTAGCGCATGTGATTCAGGTAGTTATGTTTATGATTTTGTGGTGTTCAATTTTTCCAGCATTAGTTTTGCTGGTATAAGTAATGTTTTGCTGTAGTAAGCTTTGAATCCGTAATAAGTGATGCGTGCTTTGCAAGGAATTGAATCTTGAGCTAAAAGCAGAGGTTTTATCGCATCATAGTCATTATCGTTACGCTGTGTTCCATCCGGGTTGGTATAGTAAAAGATCAGCGATGCAATATAGTTATGATTAAGTTTGCTTTCTTTTTTTGCCTTTACCACGCCTTCGGCTTTTATGGCGATAGCATGATCTGCCGAAAATTTGGTATCGCGATTCAGGGAGCAGATCAGCATGGGGGGCAGCTGGTTGCTGTTTTCGTAGTCCTGAAAAGCTGTCAGTAAATTAATGTTGGAGGTGAAGTCGACAATGTAAAAATTGTTGGGTCCTCGCTCAAAAGACAATAGTGTCAGCTCGGCCTGTGGCACGCGAGGTGTTTTTGCACAGGCTGCGCACAGTAACACTGCCAAAAGAATGAGGCTGCGATATATATTCATTGGCCAAAAAATCCGGTAATCGACTCGAAAATAAGATCACGTGCGGATTTTGCTCCTTGCACGGGCTCTATGAACATCTGGCCTGCCGAAGCATGGTGGATATTGGCAGTTTTATTTATTGTCGGACATGAGGTCATGATCCATTGCTCTCCAAAATCTGCGACGCTATCCGAGGCGTCTGGATTAGTGGATTCAGCAAGAATGTTGATCCAGGTTTCGGCAACAGGAGAGGGCTCTGAAAAATAAATGTCCGAGCCCAGCCATACCAGAAAACCCTCACCTACAGGGTCCAGCGTGACTAGAAACTTAACGGTATAACCTTTTTCTGACAGTGTTCTTGACAGGTGCGCTCCATTCCATCCACCTAAGCTATGCCCGACGATATAAACCGCACAGGATTTATTAGGTATATTGTTGATGAAGTGAGTCTCTATATCACTGACCCCCTTTGCGTCGTTATAGCTTTTTGACAACATCCTAGTTTTTTCAAACGCAATTTTATTTGTGCCGAGCGTTTCTGCGAGTTCTTTTTTTGCATAGTCAACGTTATAATTCGGCCCCTGAAAATAATACGACTCCTGATCCGCCGCCCCCCCAATAAAAAACACCACCGCCTTCTTCTCTGCCACCGGCACCGTTTTAACTACGGCATCATTAACCGCCGTCAACGTATGCGTCGTCGCCACACACGCTCTCTTCCCGTTTGAAAGCACAATCTCTTCTGCTTGTTGTTCAGCGGCCATTTTCAATCTTCCACAAACAGTTTGATGTTTTCAGCCAGATGCGAGCTGATCATGTGGGTGAAGCCCTGTGCATCGCTGACGCCTTCTTCGATGCTGCCGTCGGCGCGCTGGATGGCGTAGCCGTGGTTGGCCATGGGTTCGCCGGTGGTTTCGTTGATGAGTTTGAGCTTGTCGCTGAAATGCACGGGCATTGGCAGCAGGCCGCTGAAGGGGGCAGGGACGAAGGTGTCGCCGATGATGACCGTGCCGGACCCGCCAATGATGATGTTGCCGTGTGCGCCGGTGCTGTCGATGGTCGCGGCGTTAAGGCCGTTGATGAAGACAGTTGAGCTGACGCCGCCGGTGATGGGGCTGCCGCAGGCGGATTTGTCGCTCATGCGGGCGGCGGGCAGGCCGTCGAAGTTTACATCGGGGGAGCCGCTGGCGATCGGGTTGGTGCCGTGCCCAGGCAGTGGGCAGCTGGTGGGGTCGCCAAGGCGGGCAGCAGGTTTGCCACTCATGCGAAATTCCATTTCAAAGTGTCGGATAGGTCTGACTGGCAAGCCGGATCGTTCACAGCTTGTCAGCGATGGCATTTTAAGTGCGTACCCGACGTTCAGCAATGGATGACGTCTGTCTTCCTGGAGCATGTGCGACGCCAGTAGCGGATCACTTCCCGGTTCGTTGGGGGCTCACCAGGCTCACGGAGATCATACAAGGCCTCCGCCGTTACCCATTACGAAAGCAGTTGAGTGATTGAGGTTTGTCAATAACTCAACTGCTGACTCGGTGCAGTGTATGGGCTGGTTAAGTCATAAATTTTTCGGTAGTGATTTTTCGGAAAGATAAGCCGCCCACCCCGCTCCTAGAAAGGTTGTAGCGGTCCAGAGCCCAGCCATTCCTGCCAAGGTTATTAAATTAGGTAACTCGTCATAATAATTAATGAGTCCTCCCATCGTCAGGGCAACAAAAAATATGCCAACCTTGAGTTCGGTTGCGACCGAACGCAACATCCGTCCTGATTCTCGTGCTTTAGGGAATTTCTCGGTTCTGTTCCATGGAAGGGAAATTTTCACGAGCGGTGCCAGGAAGCCGCACATGTTTGTCCATCTCAAGGCATTCTCGATAAGGATACTATTCAAGAAGTCTTTGACCCGTACGCCGCCCATCATCTGGAATGTAATCCATTTGTCACCATAAAGCAGTGCCACGCGGGCCGCACTGAATATGATGGATGAAACCAGTATACTGAAAGGGATGTCCGACTCGGCCCATGCGGGGAAAACCGTTATCGCCAATACGACGATAAGCATGTTCAAGGGTATTGCGAAGCGGTGTAGATGGGTACGCATGATCAAAATGAAAGTATTCCATTTCATTTGTCCTAGGGTCAGCGCGGATAAATAGCCTCGCCAATGATGCAGTAACTGTTGTGTCGGGCCTGCTGCCCAGCGAAAAATCTGTTTCTTAACGGCTTCAAATGTTTCAGGCAACAGTCCGCGTCCTGCCGTATCGCCCAACACATTTCCCTTATAGCCCGCCAGCCCCATTCTTATTGTGAGTTCAGAGTCCTCTGTCAAGCACCACTCACCCCATCCGCCTATTTCAGTAATAACGTCGCGACGGAACAGGCACATGGTTCCAATCGATAGGCCAGCGTCATATTCATCCAGCGCAGGCAATACCATTTTGGGGTAGGGCGTATAGGTGTAGTAAGACCCCGCCAAAAAAACGTTTTCTTCGTAGCTATGATAGTCATGACTGAGTTGGACATAGCTGATATCCGGGTCCGTGAAAAGCTTTTGATACTCCTCAAAGTAAGCTGACTCCACGATGTAATCTGCGTCCACAACGGCAATAAATTCTGTATGAGACGGTGACTGGCGAAGCGCATAGTTCAACGCACCTGCTTTGGCACCCGTGATTCCTTCGACATGCCTGAATGATACGGACTCGCCCTTGACTTCACAGTGCGCTTCCAACGGTTGCCAGATCTGCTCATCTTTAGTGTTATTGTCGATGACCAAAAGATGTGACTGTCTCCCCAAGTTGTTTGCAATGGCATCAATAGACATTTTGACGACTTCGGGAGGTTCTGAATAAGAGGGCAGATGGACGCACACGCTGTCGAAATCACTGCGCTCTGCCAACCGCTCGCGAGCGCGTGTCATTTTCGGGAAGTGCATGTTGAATTGAGGAACATTTAACAGAGGCTTGAAGGGGGCCGTGAGCATCATATAAATAAATGAAAATAGTATTCCGACAACAATTGATCCCTCTATTTCAAGGGAGGCATAATGGATGACGAGGGCTGTCAGCATTAAGAAAAAGGGCAGATACTCTACGGTCGTGACTGCTATGCCCATTGTATTGGTTAAAGGTAAAAACCATTTTCGTGTTTGAATTGCCAGGGTCAGTGAGACCGATGTGCCTATTAAAATAAACATCGCCTCTTTAAAGGGTAGAAACGCGCTGGGTGCAATGACGATGATGAGCCATAGGAGAGAAATGTTGACTTCACCTGTTCCCCTGACGTGATGGGCTAAGCGTTTAATTGTCAGGACGAGTGTTGCCCAAGCCGCGAATAATAATCCGACTGTTATATGATATTCCACGTTGTGCTCCCACAATGATTTTGGATGCGTAAAGGAAATGAATCAATATCTATCAGGGTGTTGGCTGTTTATGCAGACGCTCATCAGTGTCAATTGACTGTTGCCGCAGCGTGTATCGAACACGCCTTGTTTCAGGGCGAACATTGTCTTTTATAGAGAACTGCCCAGTTTTACTTATGGCTCAGGGTTTATTTTGATCCGTTCGTTATCGGCTTTTTGGGCGTTATCGAGGCTGCCGGCATCGAACCGAAGTGCAAGTGTGTTTGCATATGCTTCTGTTTTTCTGAAGCAGGCACCCCTGTATTCAGGCCGTTTCACGGGTATTTATTTATTGATTTCAATGGGTTAGTGCGCAACTGATCATCGTCGAACTTCCCTGGGCTCCTTGATAAATCAAAACGATGGAACCGTTCCACCTAGGCAGGCAGATTACGATCGGTGGATATTTATTTTCGTTAGCTGACGGTGTGTTTAAGTAGTTCTCTGTGGGCGAGATTGCGGAGGTGGCGTTCAGTGACTCCAAAACAATTGGCAATTTTCTGCGCAGGCATGTCTTCTGTAATTGCCTGTTGTATAGCCACTTTTCTAAACGCATTAAAGATACCCCAGGCAGAGGGTATATCAAGGCTGCCACTGGCACCGACATGAGTAATGAATTGTTTGTGTGTTTTTTCTGAAATAATAATTTCTATCTTTTTTAAAAAATCTTGATGGGATTTATTTATGTACAAACGACTTCCTCCATAACGTCGGATAAAACAGGACATTGTCAGAATGCCGTCATTTTCGGCCAGCTCGGCAGCCAGCCAGGGCAGGGTGCATAATAACGCATGTCGATGCACTAAATAGAATCTCTCTATTTGCGAAAAGCGATCGTCATCCCGGTCTGGTAAGCCAGAGAAGAGCGTATAGAAGTCTATGTCGGCCATGCATCAATCCTTGTCGTATCAAGAGAAAGTAAGAAGCCAGGTGTGATGTCTTAAACGTCTTGGTACATCTTATCTATGAGCACGGTGTTCTGGCTTGTCTGAACAGGTCAAAGAATTGATTGTGCGAGCCATGGTTCGGTCAAATAGGAGTTAAAATGAACAAGGCATCTGTGTGGGCGTCGGAATTTTCTCCGGAGCAACGTGTTTTTCAATGGTTTTATATGTTTAATGAGAATGTCTGTAATTTTCCCACGGACCTCTGGGAGAAGAGCTTCAAGATTCATGGTGTGACGGAGGGTTTCAACGCTCATTTCTACGCTCAGCAGTTCGGTGAATTCAATGTAACCTCGCTGCGTTCTACGCCATGGAAGATTGGTTGTAGTGGATTGCCTGAGACGCACTCGCTTCCTGCAAGGAGGTTTTTGGTTTTTCAGCGTAAAGGAAGCAGTCAGTACATTCAGAATAATAAAGTGGTCACATTGCAATCCGGTGATTGGGGGTTATTTAATCTCGGGGTCGAAACTGAAGTTGTTCTTCATGAGGACGTGCACTTGATCATGATGACCTTTCCGGCAAGTCAAATAGATTCGATACTGTCGTTGGTCGAGATGCAACTGCCTTTCCGTTTTGATAGCACACGTGAAAAGAAATCACAGTTGTTTTACAACTCTGTATTGACACTCATTTGCGACGAGTTGACATACGGGGCGGAGACAGGAGAGCGTATACTGCAAGCATTGATTTATTTGCTGAAGGAGACTATCGAGAGCTATAGCATCGTGCCCTTTGATTTGGCGAAGTCAAAAAATAGTCATTACAGGGATTTGAGTATCCAGTATTTGAGTGCGCATTTGGATGATATGTCTTTTTCGGTCAGTAAAATGGCGAAAGCATTGAGGTTTAGCGTGAGGACGCTCAATCGAGTGATGAGGGATGTGCACGGGGAAAGTGTAGAAAAGCTGTTGTGGAAAATGAGGCTCGAACAGGCAAGTCAGGCGTTGAAATTGCGCAGCAATGATCGCTTAAGCCTCACGGATATCGCGTATTCATGTGGTTTTAGCAGTGCTTCGCATTTTTGTAGAAAGTTTAAAGAGTGCTGGGGCGTTACACCAAGCCAGTTCAGGATGCAGCACAGGTGTTAATGAAGTTAATCAGTCTCACTTTAGAGCTCTGTGAAGGACCGCCGGACAAGCCGCAAGCGGATGGCATCGTGACCTGAAATTTTATCGAACTTTTCACGATATAGTCTCCCTGTCTACTCAGTAAGGCCGGTGTGGAGCCTATTGTCAGTGTTTGCAGCCAAGCCACGTTGCTCTATTGTCCGTCTTTCCTGGTTAAGTCCCGTGCCGCATCGGACTGATAGGCCGCGAGACTTTCAAGAAAAATTGCTGGCAGCTTGGCTGCAGTTCTTATCCGTTAGTGATCGGCTTTTCAGAGCCCTGCCATAGGCACGAATACGCCAGGCTTGTGCTGCTCTTTCTCCGAGGTCGGCTCTCGTAAATTGGGATGCCATCCGGTTGCATCGATACCAGGTTGAATCAGAAGTTGAAAGCCGTCCGAGAAAAAGGCATCGACAGGTTCCTTTCCGGGATTGAAGGCCCAATAGTTGCGCTTGCCATTTTTCTCGAAGACGGCATAGAACGGCAGATTACAGGTTATGGATTCCACCGGTTCACCGAGTTTGGCAAGCGTTGCAATCCATAATTGTACAGTGCCGGGGTGTAACGACCACTCTGTCAGTTCCGATTCAGAAAGACGATCAATAGTCGCCTGTGCGGCCGAGGCATTGGTCAATGCCTGAGTCATCGCCATTACGTTTCCCCAGCGCGGCCCGTTGTGATCCCAGTCAGCATAAATTTTGTTTAGCACAGCCTGTAAATGCGGATTACCATATAAATAAGTCGAACTTGCCTGGATCGGCAGGAGATTGACACCCAGGGCTTCGGTCGGACGAACATCAAACCAGGACCTGCAGCTTGCTCCACTTGACCATAACATTCCAACAAAAGGCTGCGCAAAATTGTCGGGAAAACTATCGTCCCAGCGATTGAACCAGTAATCGAGTGTTGTTTCGCATTCGGCGGTATAGAGCATGATGCCAAGATCTTGAATTTTTTGATCTTCCAGTAAACCGCCTAGCAGTGCTACCGATGCGGCAAAATTGATCGATTCGCTTGATGGCTCGGCGTTAAGTCCTTGGGAATAGGCACCACTGCCATTACCCCAAGAGTGACCCGAATAGGCATCAAAGCACCGCATGAACGGAAAGAGGGTGCTGTCACGCTCAGGGTTGGCCACATCGCCTATTATTTTTAACAAAACAGTTTTGATTTCAGGACGATTAATCCAGGCGCGATCGTGCAGTCCTACGGCGGCGGCCGCTCTTAAAAAATAACCATAATAATAGATATGATCATTCATGTGCTCAGCCACTCCGTGTACCGAGCAGGGCGTAAATAACAACGTCGTCCACTGTTTGTCGTAGTAAAAGCCTGTTTGGTCGCGCATTTCAAAATAGCTTTCCAGCTTGTATTTGATGGTTTCTATAAAATGCTGAACAGCTGAGTCATGGCCAACGTACCGAGCAGTGTTCGCCATGTCTGCCAGGCGAACAAGTGCTTTACCGGCCCAATATCCATCGTCTGATGAATACCCTTCCAAGGGACGTTGCCATAAGGCTGTTGTTGCGGATGCAGTGTGGGCATCGTCGATCAATTGATAGGTGTGAGCTGTCGCATCGACGATCGGTGGAAGGTAGGGCAGGAAGCTGCGCTTTTTCATGTCTACCGAGAATTCAGTTACATCAACAAGGGTCATGAGTCCGCGTGCAGAGGCATAATGACCAAGGGCGACAAGCCCGCTGCTTCGACGCCACTGATGCGGTAACAGCGCTTGCAGAAAGCCGCCACTTTGAGATTCATCATCATTGTGCATCGCGAAATGCATCTGAACGCGTTTCTCTGAATGATCCACTTCCCACTCGAAGCCTTTGTCCACTGGTCTTCTTGTCCCCTGAAGAAGGAAGTGCTTTAGCAGTGTTCCCTCTAGATCGGGAAGAACGTGTATGGTCACGGCGGAGTCGTGTTTGACACCCCGGACGCCCAGCGTTTTATTATCTTTGCACTCCCAAGAGCAACCTTTGTAGCAAATCAAATACTGCACGTCTTTGGAAGTTGCAATAATCGCCTGGTCATCAGGGCAGGCAGAAAAGTGGGTGGTGTGTTCAAAAGAGATGTCCAGATGTGAAGGGCCCTCAAACCAGAAATGAACAGAGGGACAACCCTGAACAGCTCGCATGGTCATGCGCTGGTTTTTCCCCTCCCAAACAACATCCACTGTTCTGTCGGAGTAATCCTGTACGCCGAAGCTTACTGCCTCATCCTCTGCCAAGCGAAGGGTCAGGTCATGTAAAAAAGGCAGTTCAAATGTTCGGTTATCTGGTGTGATTTGCACGGCTCTTGGATAGCCGATTTTCATGCCGCTCTTCGTCGCCTGGAAACATAGCGGCAAGGCATACATCCTTTCGCAAAACTGCTTTTCTTCTGCTTGCCACAACATAGGAGTCCACCATTTATGTGTAGTGGGCAGCTTTTGCATTAAACCTGCGATCCGAGGACGGGCAGGCTGCATACGTCCAGAGCGAGATTGGGTTGCGGGAACAGGTTGTCTCTGGCTTTGCTCATCATCCCACAGGTACTCCTGAACCCTGTCCAGAGCCCAAAGATCATTGCCGGAAATTGACTTCAAGTCGCCGCAATCTTCATTGGAGAACGTTTGGAGTGCGTAAATGGTTCTCAACTCTTCGGTCAGAATACCGCTTGAATCCTGGCGTGCGGTCAACAAAATAGCAGCGGCTTCATGCGGCTTCATTCCTTGTTGTACACGCCGGTAGAGATGAGCCTCCAGTGTTCTATGCTTTTCGCAGAAATAGTTGAGATTGATGTTTGCCTGGTGCATTCGTTCGGCTTTCGCCTCACGTAATCCTGCATCGCCGAGTTTGTGTATTTGGTGATAGTTTACAGCCGAATTTTCAAAGCTAATGTGTCGTCCCTGCTGGATAAGATTTAAGCAAAAGTCAACATCTTCAACACCCCAGCCCTTATAGGTTTCGTCAAAGACGGCTTCTTTGCCATAGCGTCTGTCAAAAGACATATTGGCTGTTGTCCCCCAAATCCAGGGCATCAACTCAGCACACAAAGAGGGCTCTCCTGGTGAGTTGTCAATTTCATCCCCCATCACCCATAATTTCAGGAACTCATCAAAATCATTCATGATTTGTCTGGGCGAAATGAGTGCCTGCCATGTGTCATCGGGTAAGTATGGAAATGAGAATCCGGCAGAAACGCTAAGGCGTTCATAATCAGTTGGTATCAGGGGCAGAGCGTTCCGCCAAATGGTCAAGGCTCGTTTCTTCCATCCAATGCAGATCACGGAGGGGTCACGCTGCAACGCTGCACGATGCTGCTCGACAAAATCAGGTGCGGCGATTCGGTCATCATCACAAAGAATAATTAAATCTCCTGTGGCTTCTTCCAGGCCTGCATTACGTGCGGCTGCGCGGCCACCACACGCCTGAGATCGAACCCGAATCGGCAGTCTATCGATATAGTTCCGAATAACATCAAGTGTATGATCACTTGATCCATCATTAATGATGACAATCTCATCCGGCGCCTCAGTTTGAGAAACCAGAGAGGCGAGCACAAGATTAAGGTATTCTGCTTTGTTATGGGTTGGGATGATGACAGACGTTCGCAAGGTATTCTCCTCGATAGTGTTGACGTGGTTTTGTTTAGGCTGCGCGAAGGCAGACAGTCGCTATTCAGCGATGCCGTTTTGTGTTCGAGACTGCTGTCAAAGCAGGTGTCTTATTTGTAATTGGGTGGCAATACGTGCCCATCAATTAAAATAGAAATCCCTACCGCGGTACCCTGGGTATTGCATAAGTTAACAACTTGCAGGTGACTTTTTCAGCGTTTCCTTGCACAGATCTGCATGGTTTTCAGGGTTTAAATGGTTAGAGCTTAAGCATCGTGGCACTTCCCTGTGGCCTTGATGAATCCCCCTGTTGGGCCGCAGAATTAAATGGCAGCGCGTTTAAGTAGTTCTTTATGAGCGAGATTTCGGAGATGGCGTTCAGTGACACCAAAACAATTGGCGATTTTCTGTGCAGGCATATCTTCTGTAATGGCCTGCTGTATGGCTACCTTTCTCAAGGCGCTGAATATTCCCCATGCAGAGGGAATATCAATGCTTCCACTGGCACCTGCGTGAGTGAGCAGTTGTTTATAAGTTTTTTCTGAAATAATTATTTCTATTTTTTCTAAAAAATCGTGATGTGATTTGTTTATATATAAGCGACTTCCTCCATACCGGCGGATAAAACAGGACATTGCCAGAATTCCGTCATTTTCAGCCAGCTCAGCAGCGAGCCAAGGCAGCGTGCATAATAGCGTAACCCTATGCTGTGAATAGAAACTCTCTATTTGCGAAAAGCGGTGATCATGACTTTCAGGCAAGCCGGAGAAAAGCGTATAGAAATCTATGTCGGCCATACAGCTATCCTTGTCGCACTAAGAGAAAGTAAGCATTCAAAATGCCATGTCTTAATCGTCTTGGTAAAGCTTATCTAAGGGCGCAGGGGGCTGGCTTGTCTGAACAGGACAATGAGTTGATTGTGCGGGCCATTGATCGTTTAGCCAGGCAATAAAAGGAACACGCCGTCTGTGCGAACATCCGGTTTTTACCCTGGGGTTCTGAAGGCGTGTGTTTCAAGGTTCCGGTATTGTGGCGGGTTCAGCGCTCATTGACATCCCCCGCCTTTCGGTGAGGTTTATGTGATTTTTCTGAGTTTTAATTCAAGAGGGATTGCTTGAGATGAATAAACTTCCCTGCACTTTTTTCGGTCATTAATGGCGGAGTATTGAGGTTTAGCGTGAGGACACTCAGTAGAGTGATGAGGAGAGGCGGCGTTACACCAAGCCCATTCAGAAAGCCGCGCAGGAATGGATGGTTTTCATCAGGCTCACGTCAGAGAAATTTTAAAGGAACGCTGACGGACAGAATGGATTCGTTGCTCTTGAGTGGAATGCTGGAATAGCCTGATTGTTGGGGTGATCCATTGGCGCTGTTCCGGTATCGTATGTGGCGAAAGTCGAATTGTGTGTAACGATCGCTTCCCGTGCGCAGCTTGTAAGCGATGCTGTATCGCCAAGCCTGTTCTGTGAGTGATGTCTGTTGTTGAATGTCGATAGACCCGGCAGGGCGGGCATTCCAGGCGTAAGTGTGGGCAATACCGACTGTCAGTCCTCGCTCTTCCTTACTCAATTTGTATGTGATGCCTGTATACAGGGCGCGCTCGCCATGTGCATTGAAGTCTGAACGGCTATCCCACCCTATATCCATGCGACCGTTGGATGATCCATAAGCGGGTGTCATGCGTGGTGTGAAATATCCCATCGATCCTTCTGCTTTCACGGAGGTAGCCTCTATCCGCCACCCCAGTGAGCCTTGGGTGGAACCAATAGTCAGGGCTTGCAGCCACGCCAGGTCGGTATACTGTGCGTCTTCCTGTTTCTGGTCTCGTGCAGCATAGAACTGATAGGTCATGAGTGCCGGCATGAGCGTGATATTGACAGGCCGTGAGACTTTAAAGAAAAACTGCTGACGGTAACCTTGTGCTTGTCCCCATGCGGCTTCAACTGAGTAGTCTTTGTCATCTTGATATTTTAATCCCAGAGTGTGCAAGTAATGTATTCGGGTTCTCCCATCGCCTTGTAAAAAAGAGTCTGTCTTTGTATACCAGGGTGCTTTGTATTGATCACTCCAAAAATAAGACATTTCAAGAACACCTGACGGCTGTGGCAGTTTTACGCCGGCTTCCAAACCGCGATAGGTTCCAGGTACGAAGCTCCAGTTTGTCGCCAATAAGCCTTGACCGTGGGGTTGTAAATACCCAAGTCGAGCCCAGAACGGGCCTGATCTCCATTTGCCGGCAGCCTTGTAGTAGCTCCAGCCTGCCCTGTCCCCTGAGTAGCGTTCTTCGGACAACTGTTTTTCTTGAGACAGTCCCATTGTGTTGGGATGAATACTGCCTTGGCTTGCCGTCAAGGGCGCGCTGCTGAAAAGGCCTATATCCAGCCCTAGGGTATTTAGAGCATACCCTGATGTAATGTCTATATGTTGTGCAAGAACAGCTTGTTTCAATGTGCTTTTGACGTCGCTGTTCTGTGCCGTAGCGTCCCATTCATGACGTGTACGTTGCCAGTAATTAAGGTGGCTTGTTACTTGAGTCTGCTCATAAAAACCTTCCTCGGTTGTCTTGCACTCTGCTATTTTTCCCCACGCGCTTAGGCCCATAAATAGCACTGAGCTTATTGCCTTGTTCATGCGTTTAAACATTGTGAGGCTCCTCCTATCACTGACGAGCAGGCGTCAGTGATTCAGCAATCAGAGAATTCGGCCTCGTAAGCTCAGTCTTGTCAGTCGCTCTTCCCACTCCATCAGATTTTTATACCAAGGTGCGGTAAAGCAGGAAGGATCACCCGGCATATTTGACTGCGTGGTCAGTTCGGTGACGATTTCTTTGATTCCAGCCTCAATGTCGATTGAGGGTGTGAATTTTAATTGTTTCCGAGCTCGATTAAAGTTCAAGCAGTAGTCACGGCTGTCTGCGTTGTTAGGGGCAATGATGATCTGTGCAGAACTTACTTGTTGTGCAACGCACTCGGCAATTTGTTTAATGGTGTAATTCAGCGTATCGCCGCCCACATTGAATATGCGTTCGGGCACTAACTCTGTGTCAAGCTCAAGTGCCAGCAGCACAGCCCGTGCGACATCCCGAACATGAATGAAGGGTCTTTGCTGGCAACCATCACCGTCGATTCTTATCACGCCTTCACGCATCGCCATATGCGTCATGGTGTTGACGACCAGGTCATAACGCATGCGTGGAGCGAGGCCAAACACCGTTGCATTGCGCAGCATGACAGGTTGAAAGTGTGTGTCGCCCAGCGCTAACAGGCTATTTTCCACCTTAAGTTTCAGTTCCGCATAAAGGCTTTGAGGAACGCAGGTCGCTTCTTCTTGCAAAGGTTCATTTCCGGACCGCCCATAAACAGAGGCCGAACTCATGTAAACGTAGTTTTTGACTCCGGCTTCCTTGGCCGTCCGGGCCAGATGGCAGGCACCCTCGTAGTTGATCGAATACGTTGCATGACGTGAGATCAAGGCTGCCGGGTCGTTGCTGAGTCCGGCCAGGTCCACCACGGCATCGACATGCTCAAGCAGAGAGGCCTCTATTTCGCGTATATCTCCCCGGATTACCAGAGTTGACGAAAGCTCAAAATCACCATTGCGCCTTCCGAAAAAGAAACGGTCAAACGCGATGACTTCATAACCGCTTTTAACCAGAAGCTGGCATAAGACAATACCGATATAACCGCCAGCGCCTGCTACCAGGATTTTTTTACTCATGATGCGACCCCTTGATGATCCACCACTGGAAGTCCTGATAAATAAAGCGTGTATAGCAATGCGACTATCCGATCGCATTCGGCTTCGCTCATGTCGTTATAGATAGGCAGTGCCAGGACACTGCAGGCGAGTTCCTCTGTCAGTTTCAGATCGGTTTGCTGGGGTGAGGCATACGCCGGCATCAAGTGGCACGCTGGCGAGTAATACTTGCGAACCATCACATTGGCCGTTGCCATAGTGTGTTGTAGTTCATCCCGATTCATTCCATAGTGTTCAGGGTCTACGCGTACCGGGAGGTATTGCCAGACCGGTTCCTGTTCCCCTGTCGGCTGGCATACATTCAGGCCAGGTATGCCTTCCAAACCCTGAATCAGACGCGCAGCAGCTTGGCGTCGGCATTTGAGTTGCAACTCCAGAGATGGCAACTGAGCCAAGCCGACAATCGCATTGATTTCACTCATCTTCCCGTTGAGCCCTACATATAGGCATTCGCCCTGATCGCTTTGACCAAAGTTGCGAATTGCCGCTACGCGGCTCATCAGTTCAGCGTCATTAGTGCATACGCAACCGCCTTCCAGAGTGTTGAATGGCTTGGTCGCGTGAAAGCTGAAAATCTGCCCATCGCCGAATCCACCAATGCGCTGACCCTGATAAAGGCTGCCAAATGCCGGCGCGCTATCGATGAACAACCGCAGCCCGTTCTGTTTAGCAAGTTTCTCCAGAGACTTGTAGTCGTTGGCATAACCGTAGACATCCACTGCTAGAATGGCTCCAGTGTTTTCGGTTATTTTTCGTTCTATGTCGCTCAGATCCGCGAGGGGGCAATCGAGGCTCTGGATTTCTGCGAACACAGGGATGGCACCTGCAATAACAATGGCATGCACCGAGCCGACAAAGGTAAAGGAGGGAACGATGACTTCCTTGCCTTTGAGATCAGCGGCCATCAGCAGCGCGATCAACGCCTGTTCTCCGTTGCAGAACGCCAGAGTCGGTACCGATAGATAGTCGCTCAGTCGAGCTTCAAATGTTTTGAGTTGAGGACCTCCATTGGTGACGACGCCACTGTCCATGCTTGATTTGAAACGGGGGGCAAGAATTTCAAAAGGAGCAAAAGTGGGTCGTACTATTCCCAGGCGTTTATCGGTCTCAGGTTTCAGCGTATAGGGATTCATGGTCATGACTCCAGTTAATGGATATTAAGTGCAGAATTAATAACGGGAAGGGTCAGGTTCTTTGACGTACCGCGTCGTAAGCCTGAGTGCATACACTTATAAAGGCCGCGATCCCGATGCGGACGAAAAATAATGAAAGAAGTTGTACGCAGACCATCCAGGATGACATCGGAACAGCAAGTAGAATCAAACTGGACAGCGCGACACTTGACAGAATCCAGATCCATAGCAATTGGTCACGTGTTCTCGACCAGCGTCGAGCCCTGTCAGGCGCTGCATGTTTTGATACCAGTCCCTTGGTGCCCCAACTGATGTCACTGATATTTGCCAGTGAATAAGAAGTCATATAAAGGTTGAAGACGGGCAGCAGTACAAGATAGAGACCAAACCAGCGGCCGACCTGTCTCAGGTGTCCCCAGGATTGGGCGACGATGGCGATGATCACGAACAGGAGTGTGGCACCTATGAAGTAAAGGCTTTGCAATGTGCTTCCCCAGAGTGTCAATGCCCAGCCGGACACCATGACAATCCCCAAGGTACAGATAGCGGTGATATGCCACCGTTCCCCTCTGCGACTTCCGATATTAATTTGTCGACTGATGAGCAATACACTGGCCCATAACAACAGGAATCCCGTGGCTGCCCAATAGCCGTTCGATTCGGCGACGTGCGCGGCAGTACCGATTTTCGTGCTGGTGTAGGCAACGCCTGTAGCCATTAATACCGTAATAAACACAGGCATCATCAGTTGTGTTGCAAACTGCATCAGCCCCCAACACAATGACAGTAATACTCCAGGAATACGCTGTGTTGAGATGCTGTGCTGCTTCATCATTTTCGGTAGTTGTTTTGCCGAACTCAGGCGGGCCGCCACCGTGCTATTGATCCAGCGCCTGCGTTGCCTGATAAGTTCGCCAAAGTCAGGACACAAGTCCGTTTCTACCTGCGCCTGCGGGCAATAACGGACGGTACTGCTATGTTGTAGGTTCTTGACCAGCTCAAAACCCATGACTCGATCTTCGGCCAAGAACAAATTGCACTCGAGTAGTCCTTGGGGTTCCAACCCTCTTAAATACTCATCAATGGGGGCCCGCTCCTGACTTTCAGGCTCACAGAAACTCTCCCAGCGAATCAGGCTGCATTGTCCTGGGACCACCTCCAGATAGCGGCACAGATTACCTACGGGCCAATCGCTGACTTTTTCCCAGATATAATCGGCGTATTGCCAGTTTTGCTGGAGGTTCATGTTTTCAGGCACAGGGGTCAGAATGCAGGTGGTTACCGCACCGCACTCAGGTTCGTCGTGCATGTGTTGCAATAAGTGCTTAAAACAATCTGGAGCGGGAATAGACCCTGCATCCAGTTGCATTGCGAAGCGTGCCTTGACCTTGCTGCCAATGCCCCAGAAGAACCAGGCATGGCTGTCGAGTTTGCTGGCATTATGCAGCTTGGTAGCCAGTAATACGGTGATCGATGCACTGGACTGCTCGCCGACCCAGTCTTTCCCACAACGTTCGAGTAACTCATTGGCAGGCAGGTTTTTGCCTTGAAGTATTATCCTGTTTTCAGCTTCTGCCAGTGCTTCATCCATTGGTTGACGCCGGGGGGAGAGCCCCAGACTTTCAAGCAGCAGGGTGGTCGAAGCATCTACGCAGTGCATACCATCAAGTACTATACACACCACGATCCTTGGGACCGGTGCGGCCATGTATCTGGCAAGTTGAATCTGATTGCGTGCCACCCCTGCCAGCGTGTCAGCCACGGCTTGGGCTTGTTCGTTGTAAAGCGTCAGGCACACCAGAATATCGGCATCAGTGGTGGGTAATTCGCCAGCGATAATAGTATTCTGGCTGCAGAACGTCTTGCGCTGGAAGTGTCTTTTCCAACGTTCCACTTCTTCATTATGTTGTGGCTCGACAGCGGTTAGTTGCATATGAGGTTCCTCGGTTTTACGCCGACGCTTATCAGGCGCGTGGGCAGAAATGGCACGATTAAGTTCAGAGTTTTATGCCCAGTGCCGCGATAGAATCGGGAGCATTACTACTGGCCGACAGCCCCCAAAAGTTTTGAATGATAGAAGCGTAAATGGCACGAAAATCGGTGGTGAATTTTAGGTTTCCATCGCTATCAAGATCTTGCAGCGAACTTTGCTGCCCCCATAAGCCTCCCGATACACTGCCTCCGCATAGCAGCACTAAACCACTGGTGCCATGGTCGGTGCCTGCCGAGGCGTTTTCCTGTGGACGACGACCGAACTCGGAATGCACCAGAATCAGGCTGTCCTTCCATGCACTCATTTCCATAAGTCCCTTGCGCAATGACAGCAGCAGGGTTTGCACTTTACCGAGTAAGCGCTCATGTTCGCCGCGCAGACCCGAATGTAAGTCGAAGCCGGATAGACTGAGTTTGAACAAAGGGGCGTTGATGTCGTTTTCAATCAGCCATAACAGTAGCGCCGCCTGCATGTTTTGAGGTTCCGTATAACCATCCTTTGTGAACCACGCATTAAAACGATTAGGTGTTTTAATTTTGCGACGTATCCGTTCCCGCAGAGTTGCACTTTGATCCAGCAATTGTTCAAGGTGGTGTGCTGCCGGGTTCTGAGTTCCGAGGGTTGTCGATATCACAGGCCGTGTCTGCGCACTGAGAAACGATTTGCTGTCTTGCAAGGTCAAGACTTGGGCACCCCTGCTTTGCATCAGGTCCTGATTGCCCGAAAGAATGATGCCGTCAGCATCTTGAGCGCTCATGTGGATACGGTGGGTCGAGATCACTTGGCCAGCCCATCCGGAATGTTGACCTGCTTCCAGAGATCCCGATGCCCATATCGCCGCAGAGCCGAAATGAGACAAGTTGGGCTGCGGATAACCGACGTCCTGAACGATTGCCAGTTCTCCACGTTGGAAAACCTCGGCGATATCCTTCCATGCCGCATTCAAAGCCAGCTCTGTCGACAACGGAACGATGTCACGGTTGTTTAACGCCAGGTTGGGTCGATAGCGTTTGTAGAGAGGATCCGTGTAGGGAACCAAGGTGTTGAGCGAATCATTACCGCCAAACAACTCAATCACAATGAGTCGTTTGTGGGGGGGGAACTTCTGGTTTTCGGTTGCCGACAACGATAACGGTAATGCGATTCCCGCCATTCCCAAGGTCAGACTTTTTAACAACAGACGTCGAGAAAACAAACAAGAGTCAGACATTAAGCCCCCTTTAGCTATTTCAGGTTGTAGGCCGGGTCGAGAGTCAGTGCTTTGACTGCTTGTAGGCCGGACTCCAGCAATGGCAGTTCGATTCGTAATGGCGCGCTTGCCAACACTGAGTTGAAAGATATGTTTCCGGCTGATGTCTTGAGGTTTGGAATGCGTGCGGCAGCTATTGGAAGGCAAGGTGTTACACGGCACTGGAGCTGTTGTCGTCCGGTACCATATTCAAGGTTTGAGTTGAGTGGGGCATGGCGGTCTTCCAGAGTTGCCTGTTCTGCTTGAATGGGATGACTGACTTCGAACACCAGGCTCAGATTGCAGTAGAACGAGCCCAGCGGTGAGTCAGCCTGGCAACCTGAGCCGGCGGTAGTGGACCAGCGAGCTTTTTGGGGGGAAAAGCGATAACCATCCAGAGCTATCCAGTTGACGAAAAGATTACTGCCGGTACTTTGTACGTCCATAGTCACTGTTACTGTATGGATATTTTCAGGCAGCTCTTTGCGTGGAATACTCACCCATTCCCACATGGGTTTCAGGTTTCCAGGTTCATTTGAACTCAATTCATGTTGGGTATTAGCACCGAGTTTCGCTTCAAAGGTCTTGATGATCTGATTGTTGACCGACACTTTAAAGCGCACAGGTGTGGTGGTGTATTCGGACGCAAAGCGCACCTGCAAGGCGTCGGCTTGTGGACGCTGTTCAAGGGTTTGCACCGCTTGCCAGAGGCGCTGTATGACACGTTCTCGATCAGTGAGAGTCTTGCTGCTCAACCACTCCAGCCCACCACGCCAGCCCTCGACTGAGGGTGCCATGAACGGTGCTTGTCCCAGGGCAGCAGAGTAATCGACCAGAATCTGCTGATCCGGTAGTACCAGTTCAAATGTGCGAGCGAAACCTATCACCAGTTCCAGTGGGGACTTAAGCAGTACGCCGCGATTGCGTTCATCCCAAAAAGCCGGACTCAATAATAGATCCTGAAGCAGAGCCCGAATGTCATAGTCGCTGTCGCGCAGAACCTGAGCCAGACGCTCGACCTCCTGCGGAGCTGGAGTCAAGGAGACGAATTCGTTATAAAACCGTTGTGCCAGACGTTTGGCCGTTTGTGGTTGTTGGAGCAGGATATCGACCAACTCGTCCAGCTCTTTGTCACTGTTGCCATTTATAGTTTGGCCGAGCACACGTTTTTCGGCACGGTCTGCTGTCTTTTCATCAAACCGATAACGCCATTGTTGTTCAAACGCAACACCATGTCCGGCCAAGACTCGGGCTACTTGTCTTACGTCCTCTTGGCTGTAAGTGCCAATTCCCAACGTGAATAGTTCAAGGAGTTCGCGTCCCAGATTTTCATTAGGACGGTGCTTTGTATTATGAACATTATCTAATCCGCTTAGCATCATTGGGTCTTGCAGTACTTGACGTGTCAGGCTGCGAAAGTTGCGATTGCCTGTATCCCGGAATAGCATTAACTGTTCTAGGAATGGTGCGGTGATGTGGGTTTTGTCGAAGCGTGAAACAAAAAGGTTATGCCAAAACAGGGTCATTCGATCCGCGAAAGGTGAGGGCGTTACAACCATTTCCTGTAACCACCACGCTTGCAGTTGATTAATTTCGTTGATACGTAGAAATGTGGTTTCGCGATCTTGCCATCCCTCGGCCCAATAGTTTGGGTGGGGTTGGCGTGTGAAGGCTGGTGGTTGTGTCCATAATGGAGCATCCAGAGACTCAAGCAAGCGTTCTACTGCCTGTTCGCGACTCAAGTGCTGATAGAGTTCCCTGTCGGAAGGGCTGGCACCAAAGCCGGTGCGACCCAGCAGGTGGGTTGTTTCATCTGGCGTCAGTGCATGAGCATTGCAGGCTATGATTGAAAGCAGGGTCGACAGAGCGACGGAGAATTTTTGTCCCGAAAGTGCTTTTGGTATGGAGAAGAAAGACATGGTGTTCCCCTGCTGTCTGGGATCTGCTGACGGGGAACATGGTTAAACTTATCGCGGCTTACAACAACTCGGAACGGTTCCCTAGAGTACGCATTGCTTGTTTTTAGTCGAAGTTGAAATTGAAAAAAAACGCTATCGGCTGGATTTTTCTCAAAAAATCAATTTGAAACAAGAGATTTCGTTCTTTTTATTTTTAATGAGGGTCTGACGAAAAATCCCAAAGGTTATTGAGATATTGACTTCGCTTTACTTGAGGGGCTTAAGTATTTTTGGCTGGCTTGTTTGGGCCTTCTTCAAAGGGTGCGAAGTTAAGGTCGGCTAGTGAGAGGTTTGAAATTTTTGCACAAGCGGTACACTAGGTGGCTATTAAAAATGCAAAGCTACGGTGCGTGTTCATTTGCCAGAAAATACCATTGATAGACTCGGTAATGAGATCGCACGCAGACTTTTTCCTGTACGGGGTCTATAAAAATCCCGTCCGCCGAAGCATGGTGAATGTTAACGGTTTTGTTTGTCGTTGGTCCCTTAGCGATGATCCAGCGCTCTCCAAATTCGGCAACAGGCGAGGGCGTAGAGAGATAGATATTTGAGCCTGGCCATACCCATAACCCCTCACCCAAAAAGTTATTGATGACCTTAACGCTGTGCAAACACCAGCACTTGCCTCAGCATCTCATCACACGCCTCAAGCTGTTCAACACTGATGAATTCATCCGGCTTATGCCCTTGTTCCATGCTCCCAGGCCCGCAGACCACGGCCGGGATTCCTGCTTGGTCGAACAATCCGCCTTCGGTGCCGAAGGCGACGGTGCCGAATGCTCGGGAGCCGCAGAACTGTGCAATCAACTCCGCTGCGTGGCTTTGCATCGGTGTGTCCAGGCCTGGGTAGCTCGACAGTTCGGTGAATTGGATGTCGCTCTGTCCGCTCACTGCTCGCATGGCTGGTAGCAGGTTGTGTTGGGCGTAGGTGTGCATGGCGGTGACGATCTGGCGTGGGTCCAGTGTCGGGAGCGAGCGGACTTCAAAGTCGAAGTGGCACTGTGCGGGGACGATGTTCAAGGCGGTGCCTCCGCCGATCACGCCTGTCTGCACGGTGGAGAAGGGCGGGTCAAAACGCGGGTCCTGTGTATCGGCTTTTAATGCCTCCCCAAGACGACCCAGTTCGCAGATCAGCTTTGCGGCGTATTCGATGGCGTTGACGCCGCTGGGTGCATGGGCCGAATGGCAGGCGGCTCCGTGGACTTCGCAGCGCACGGCGACTTTGCCTTTGTGCCCAAGCACCGGTTTGAGCTCCGTGGGTTCGCCGATCACGCACAGCAGCGGTTTTACTGGGCGGGTATGGAGCGTTTCAAGCAATGAGCGCACGCCCAGGCAACCGATTTCTTCATCGTAGGACAGCGCAATGTGTACCGGCAGGCGCAGCGAAGCTTGTGCCAGCGCCGGGACCATTGCCAGCACGCAGGCAATGTAGCCTTTCATGTCGGCCGTGCCGCGACCGTAAAGTCTGCCGCCATCTTCGCTCAGCTCGAACGGCGGGAAGGTCCAGGCCTGGCCGTCCACCGGCACGACATCGGTATGCCCGGACAAGACGATGCCCGGCACGTCGGCCGGGCCGATTGTGGCAAACAGATTGGCCTTGGTCTTTTGCGCGTTGTAGATCACCTCGCAGGCGACCCCGAAGCTGTCGAGGTAATCACGAACAAAATCGATCAGGGCCAGGTTGGACAGGCGGCTGGTGGTGTCGAAGGCAACCAGTCGCGCCAACAGCTCGCGGCTGGTACTCATCGATCATCCCCCGGTACGCCGTAACCCGGTGCGCTGGCGGGGTTCAGGGCGCGGTCGATGTAGTCCTGCATTTGTGGCCGGTAGGCTTGCCACAGGTTGTTCAGTGCTTCGATGGGGTCGTGGTCGGTCCAGTCCACGCGCAGGTCCACGATGGGCCAGGAAGGTTCGCCCACCACTTTTACTGCCGCCGAGTGTACCGGCCCGGCTTCGCCGCCTGCCGCCAGACCTGCACGCATCGCTTGCAGCAGACGTTCGGCCAATGGCCCTGTGGTTTCCTCGAAAGCCTTGATCATGGTGTCGATGACTTCAGGGCTTGCGAGCATATTGCCAGCCACCACGCACTGATTCCCGCTGCGTGCGTTATTGATGCCCAGCGTTTCGCTGCCGCTGAAGTGCGCGGTTCGTCCCAGGTGGTCGATGGCTGTAATTTGCCGATACTCGCTGAAGGCGTTGCCCGCCAATGCCTGTTCCAACGCCTCGGCTGGCAGCAGGCCTTGCTCGATCAGCTCCAGTGTTTGAGGTCCCAGTGCGGGCAGGGTGATGTTCTGCGAGGACACGGCCCCAACGCCAGCGCGCAACCAGGGGCAGCGTGCGCCCACGGCAATGCTCGATGAGCTGATGGCGATGCCCAACTGGCCGGTTTCTGCGCAGCGTGCAGCGATGGAAAAGGTCATGGTGGCGCTCCTTATTCAGGGATTACGGCGATCACGTCGATTTCCATCAGCCATTGCGGCTGACCCAATGCCGATACCACCAGCCCTGTGGAAATGGGGAAGACGCCTTTGAGCCATTTGCCGACTTCGTGATAGACCGGCTCGCGGTAGCGCGGGTCGATGATGTAGGTGGTGGTCTTGACGATGTGCGACAGGTCGCTGCCTGCTTCTTCGAGCAGTTGCTTGACGTTTTTCATCGCCTGATTCGCCTGTGCGGCGGGGTCGCCAAGGCCGATCAGGTTGCCGTCGAAATCGGTGCCGACCTGGCCGCGCACGTACACGGTGTTGCCGGCACGCACGGCCTGGCACAGGTCGTTGTTCAGGCTTTGGTTGGGGTAGGTGTCCTTGGTGTTGAACATGCGGATGCGAGTGTGAGTCGGGGTGCTCATGTGAAACTCCTGGGGAGCGATTCGCGCTCCGATAAAGTGATCAGCCGTTGACGTTGCGCAACTGGACGACAGGGGAGGGCATGACACGTTTGCACTGGTCGTACGATCGGTATTTGTGTTGAGTGGCGATCTGGTCAGCCACATGTTTGGCGTCGTGCCACACGCCCCAGATAAAGGCGGAGCCGCGTCGCGATAGCCACGGCAGGCCGACGAAGTACAGGCCTTGCTCGCTGGACACGCCACGTTGATGGCGAGGTTTGCCCTTGGCGTCGAAGGCATCGAGTTGCAGCCAGCTGTAATCCTGGGAATAGCCCGTGGCCCAGATGATCGAGGTGACACCGGCGGTGGCCAGGTCCAGTTCCTGCAACGGGTGAGTGATGCAGTCGGCATCGGCCACTCGCTCGCGGGCCGAGGGCTCCAGTGGCAGGTCCAGGCCGTTGCGCTGCGCATAGGCATCGGCAGCATCGAGCAGTGACAGGTAGTTCTCGTCGCCTCGGTCGAGGTTGTCGACCAGATCGTTCTGGAAGCGCACCTTGCCATCGGCAAAGCTTTCGGTCAGGCCGGTCAGGGTCATGCCGGCCTGTGCCAGACGACGGAAGTCCACGGTGTAACCGCCACGCGCACCGCTGACCGCAATGGTCACGTGTTCCTTGCCGGGCTGTACGGTTTCGCTGTCCCACAGGCCCAGCACGCCCAGCCACCAGCAGAAGTCTCGGCCACGGTAGGCGCGTGGCGGACGGTCGTGGGGGCCGACCGACAGATAGACCTGACGGCCAGCGAGCAGCAGTTCTTCGGCGATCTGTACGCCGGAAGAGCCAGCGCCGACTACCAGCACTGCGCCCTCCGGCAGTTGTTGGGGGTTGAAGTAGTGGGCCGAGTGAATCTGGTGCAGGGCGTCATCCTTGGGGGCAATTGCCGGGATGACGGGCTTCTGGAACGGGCCGGTCGCTGATACCAGGTGGTTGACCACGTAGGTGCCTGCGATGGTTTCGACGGTGAAGCCTGCGCGTTGCCGGTTTCGGGTAACGCGCTTGACCTCTACGCCGGTCTTGATGGGCGCATCGAATTTGCGTGCATAGCGCTCGAAGTAATCGGCGACCTGTTCCTTGCCGGCGAACCCATCCGGGTCCATGTCGAATTCAAGGCCTGGAAAGCGGTCATGCCAGGCCGGGCCGTTGGCGACCAGCGAATCCCAGCGGCCACTGCGCCAGGCTTCTGCAACGCGGTGTTTTTCCAGTACCAGATGCTCGATGCCAAGGCGGCTCAAGTGCTCGCTCATGGCTATGCCAGCCTGGCCCGCGCCCACGACGAGTGTGTCGATTTCTGTGATTTTCTCGGTCATCCTGGCCTCCTTCAACAGGCCGTTTTCGACGTGTTGGTGCCGTAAAAAAGTAGCGAAACGTCAGGGCGCAGGCGCAAAGAGTCCTACGGCATCCGCAGACGTGTATCGAGTCAGTAACGGGTGTTGTCAGTCGACCAGCGAAGGGTCCTGCTGAATCATCAGCAGCTTCATTTCTTCAAAATGCTGGTGAGAGAAATCGGTGATTTTTTCCCAGTCACGGGCGGTTTTCTCCGCGACGTCGTCTGGCAGAATTTTCAGCGGCTGGCCTGTGGACCATGCCGTTACCAGAATCTGGCAGGCGCGCTCCAGGGTCCAGATGTCGTCGAAGGCTTCGCCTACGGTCGGAGCAATGACGATCACGCCATGGTTGCCCATCAGCAGACGGTTCTTGCCTTCCAGCAAGCCGGTCAGGCGTGCGCCTTCGGCTGTGGTGTCGGCCATGCCGCCGTAAAGCTCATCCACTGCTACGCGGTTGAAGTAGCGGGCGGTGTTCTGGTCGATTGCCGGAATGTGCGGCTTGGCCAGGCACGCCACGGCGGTGGTGTAGACCGGGTGCAAGTGCAACACCACGCGGGCATCCGGCAGGCGCTGGTGGATCTGCCCATGGATGGACCAGGCGGTGGCATCTACATCGGGCCGGTGGGCGGCTTCGGCATCATCGGCATCCAGCAGCAACAGGTCGCTGGCGCGCAGCCGCGAGAAATGTTTCCACTTGGGGTTGAGCAGAAACTTTTTGCCGTCGGCTGACAGGGCGGCGCTGAAATGGTTGGCAACGGCTTCGTGCATGCCCAGGTGGGCGATGATGCGAAAGGTCGCCGCCAGGTCGATGCGCGTCTGTTCTTCGAAGTTGAGGGCCATGGTTATTGCACTCCGGTAGAGCGTGCCCGCAGTGACTGCCGGGCACGTTCATGGGCTATCAGGGTTTTGGCATCAGCGTGGCGATGTCGTCGGCAGTCGGGGCCTGGAACTTGTATTTCTCCAGCAACGCGGCGTATTCCGGGGTCTTGCTGTATTTTTCAAGGCCTTCGATCAGGGCGTTCTTGACCACATCGTTGCCCTTTTTCACGCCGAAGCCGTTGAGCACCGGGTAGATCAGGGTTTCGGAGGAGATCACCACCCGGTTGCCGAGTTTCTCCACCACGCCGCGAGCCACGGCCGCGTCGGTGATCTGTGCTTCAACCGCGTGGGCCAGCATGGCCTGGGTCGTTTGCGGGTCGGTGCCGTATTCGCTGATCGCGATAGGTGGCAGGCCGTTTTTCACGCAGTACTCGGTGGAGAGTTTTTGCAGTTGTTGCAGCCAGGAGGTTGCAGCCATGGAGCCGATCTTGTGGCCACAGAAGTCTTCCGGGGTCTTGGGCTGATAGGCGCTGCCCTTGACCGCCAGGATGGACTCGCCGCTTTTGAGGTAGGGAATCATGTCGATGACTTTCAGGCGGTCGGCGGTGATGTACATCGACGAGTTGGTGATATCGAATTTGCCGCCCTGCAGGCCACCGATCAGGTTGGGAAAGCGGGTGTCGATGTTCTCTGCCGTCATCCCCATCACTTTCGCCAGCCCGTCGAGAAACTCGATGTCGAAGCCGGCTGGTTTGTTCTTGTCCATGTATTCATAGGGGAAGAACGTCATGTCGGAACCGGCGATGATCTTGCCCGGCTGCTGGAAAGCCGAGGCCATCGATGCGGACATGGCAAGCGCAGCGCCCAATACAGCCAGCGCAACGGGACGAACAATCAGGCTTGAAAGCTTCATGGGTATTCCTCGCAGAGTGGGTAGGGTTCAGGCAGTGGCGACGTCGTTTCCGGCTTGCTGCACGAAAAACGAAGCGCCCTTGGGTTTCTGTGGCAGGCGAATCTGGTGCACGGTGCTGCGAATCAGGCCGCTTTCCTCGCCCGCCACCATCAAGCCGGTGTGCTCGCTGGGCAGCGGGTTTTCACCGAAGGGCAAGGCGTCTTCGGCGGCATAGACGCTGATGAACAGGGTGCGTGGGAATTCGGTTTCATTGGGGCTTGAGGCGTGCAGCAAGCGGGTGTGCATGAAGCACACCGAGCCCGACGGGCCATAGCAGGCGACCGGTTGCTGGCAGTGCTCTTCAATGACGGTTTCTTCAACCGCACCGGTAAAGCGGCCGTTCTGCCAATGGGACCAGAGCTCTCCCTTGTGGCTGCCCGGCACTACGTTGAGCGGGCCGTTTTCCGGGGTCACGTCGCTGACCATCAGCAGGGCTGTCACCAGGTCGTCGTTGCTGTGTGGCGTGAACAGGAAGTCTTGATGCCACTTCACCTGCGTGGCGGTGTGAGGCAGTTTGGAGTTGATCTTGCTGTGATGAAAACGGGTGCCGCTGCCGCCGATCAGTTGCGCGGCAATGGTTGCCATGCGCGATTGAAATGCCGTCTGGTAGTACGCCTGCGAGATTTCCGTGGGTGAGGTCACGCGGCGCAGCGACGGGTGATCGGGGCGATGGTCGCTTTCCAGATCGAAACGTGGTCGACCATCCAGGGTCTGCCCCCAGGCCTTGTCCTGGCTGCGGCTGTTCTCTACCCACTGGTCGAAGTCTTGCTGTAGCGCGGCCACTTCATGGGCGTTCAGCACGTTTTCCACCACGAGAAAGCCCTGTTCGTGAAACTGGTCTATCTGCCATTGCTCGATCATGTTCTTTTCCCATCAAACAAAACGTTAAGGTTCAAGCCAACGAGACATCTTTCAGAAAAGCTTCAACACGCGGGTGCTGGCCGTTGCGCAGCGCCTGTGGGTTGTCGTCGCACACCACGCGGCCCTTCTCCATGAACACGATGCGATCGGAGACCTTGAAGGCGAAGTTCATCTCATGGGTCACGATGACCATGGTGATGCCCTCTTGCGCCAGGGTTTCGATGACCTGCAGCACCTCGTTGACCTTTTCCGGGTCCAGTGCCGAAGTGGGTTCGTCGAACAGCATGATTTGCGGACGCATCATCAAGGCACGGGCAATCGCCACTCGTTGCTGCTGGCCGCCGGACAACTGATGCGGGTATTTCCAGGTGTGTTCCAGCATGCCGACCTTGTGCAGCAGCTCGTAGGCCTGTTGCTTGAGCTCATTTGTCGGGGCCAGGCGGTGGTAACGCGGGGCCAGTAGCAGGTTGTCGAGCACGGTCAGGTGCGGGAACAGGTTGAAGCTCTGGAACACCATGCCGATCTTCATGCGGTGCTCGGTGTGTTCCACGTAACGCGGTTTCTGTGCGCCCTGGCGGGTCAGGTGAATGAAGGGCTGGCCATTGACCTTGATGTCGCCGTTATCAATCTGCTCAAGACCGTTGAGCAGGCGGATCAATGTGGTCTTGCCCGAGCCCGACGGCCCGATCACCGACACCACTTCACCGGGCTGGATCTGCAGGTTGACGGCCCCCAGCACTTCGATGTCGTTGTAAGCCTTGTGCAGCCGGGTCGCCTGGAGTGCAGGGCCTTTGAAGTCTGAGACGGGGCGGTCAATGGCGGTGCGCTGTTGGGTAGCGAGCTTGAGCATGTCGGCGTCCGGTTCGCGCACGACCTTGCGCTGCGTCACGTCCAGGTAGCGTTCAAGGCGTTTGAGCAGGAAGTCGAACACAGTAACGATCAGCACGTAGTAGAAGGCCACTGCCGCCATGGTTTCCATGACCAGGAAGTTCTGCGAGTAGAGGCGCTGGCCTACCATCAGGATCTCGGTCAGGGAGATCACCGACACCAGCGAGCTGAGTTTGACGATGGAGATGTATTCGTTGGTCAGCGACGGCAGCGCGACACGAAGCGCCTGGGGAATCACGATCCGCCATTGAGTGCCGACAAAGCTCAGCCCCAAGGCTCTGGCCGCTTCACTTTGCCCTTTGGCGATGGAGAGCAGGCCGCCGCGATGGATTTCTGCGACGTAAGCGGTTTCGCATATCACCAGGGCGATGAGGCCTGCCCAGAACGGGTTGGCCAGCACGGCCGAGGTGGCTGGCACGACCTGCGGCAAGTTATAAATGAATATCAGCAGGACCAGTAAAGGCAAACTACGAAATAGCCAGATATAGGCCCGGGCTGGCAAGTTGATCAGGGGCTGGGATGATTGTTTGGCCAGCGCCAGAACAAACCCCAGAACAATACTTATTACCCACGTCAATACACTGAGCTGAATGACGGTCCAGCTCGCCCTCCAGAACTCGGTATCGCTGAGCAGACTAAACATGTATTTCCAGTCAAACGTCATCGTCAGTTCGCTCGGCAAGTGAATAGTGATGGGCGACGTCCTGTCGAAGTTGATAGTGAACGCTCTCTGTTCTCCCTTCTGTGGCCATCATGATTGATGCCAAGTCCACTCGCCAAATAGTAAGTTTTGGCCCATAGCATAGGAAAATCCTAAGCAGATACTAGGCTGATAATGACAAGCGCCTCAGGGCTCTGAAGTTCGGAGCCTGAATAGCGGATTTTATGCATCTGAAGTGCGCACTTTTAGGGCGGTCAATCAAGCGCTCGGGCACGACTGCGCGCATTCAGTGCGCCGTCTGTCGTGCTGCGAGGCCCGTCATTGCTGGGGTTTATCAGCGCGTAGCAGGCTGGGTTATCGGTAACAGGCGATGTGATTAACGAATTGACGCAAAACCTGGCCGCTGGCATGGTCTTCGCTAGGGTATAGGTAAAAGCTATTCAGGCAATGCGGTACAAAGCGGGGTAAGCAGTGACTCACTTTACATTGAAACAGCTCAAGTATTTTGTCACTGCGGTTGAAATGGACAGTATTGCCGAAGCCTCGCGACAGTTGCATATTTCTCAGCCTTCCATTTCAGTGGCTATCAAGAATCTCGAAGAGGCATTTGAACAGCCTTTGTTTGTACGCCACCATGCGCAAGGTGTTTCCCTGACGTCAGGTGGCGGGAAAGTATATGAGAAAGCTAAAGAACTCTTGCGACTTTCCGAAGAACTTGAACAGAACTCGCGCGCGGATAACAAACATGTCCGTGGCACTATCGCTATTGGTTGCTTTGAATCGGCTGCGCCACTTTATATGCCCCGGCTGGTTGCAGGTTTCAAGCGTTTATACCCCGATGTCACTATTCAACTGTGTGATGGCGAGCAACACGAATTGATGCACGGGCTGCACCGTGGCCGTTTCGATCTGGCGTTTCTGTACGATCTGGAGCTGGGCGCCACCATCAATAAAGAAGAGTTGAACGCGCCGCACAAGCCTTATGCGTTGCTGCCGGCAGCTCATCCTCTGGCACAGAAAAAAACCGTCACGCTGCACGAGCTGAGCCAGGAGCCGATGATCCTGCTGGATGCCGTACCCAGCAGAACCTACTTCATCGATATCTTTACGGAAAAGGGCTATTCGCCCGTGGTTGCGTACAGTTCACCGTCGATTGAAATGGTGCGCTGCATGGTCGGCCAGGGGTTGGGTTTTTCGGTATTGGTCACTCGGCCCTGCACCAACATGACTTACGACGGCGAGCTACTGGCCCAACTGGATATTGAAGATGATATGCCAGCGTCGACGCTGGTCATGGCCTATCTGCGCAACAACCAGCCAACACGCGCTACCCGGCTGTTTATGGATTATTGCCGCACTGTCGAGCTGGCCCCGCCTGCCAATGTTGCCGCGAGGGTGATCGAACCCTGTGCATGAGGCAAGCAGGTGCTTGCCTCATGCAGCGGTAAGAGCTTTGCACTGATTGCTTAACGAGCGTCAGCTCGACTCGCCCACCATTCGCTTACATCAAACGAAGGACACGCCTTGATGAACTCGTCAGGCGTGATCTTGCCGTCGCCATTGCGATCAGGCGACAGGTCGCGGTGGCCGAGGATACGTGCAACTGGGTAGCGGCCCTTGAGTTGCTGTAACAGGGTTTCCAGGGTCGCAAACTGTGCGGGGGTGAAGTTGTTTTCCGGTTTGTTGCTGGCATCGACGCCGCCTGCCAGGCAAACACCGATGGAGTTGCTGTTATGGCCACGTACATGGGCGCCGATGGTGCTTTCTGCGCGTCCGGTTTCCAGTTCGCCATTGCGGCGGATGACGTAGTGATAGCCCACGGTGTCGAAGCCGCGCTGGATATGCCATTGGGTGATTTCACGCACGCCGATGTCTGCCGTGGCGCGAGTGGCGGAGCAATGGACGACGATGAGGTCGGTGCTGGTCCGATCCTTGAGGGTCGAAGGGGTTGAGGTCTGGTTCATGGGCTGCATTCCTTGCAAGGTGATTGGAGCCTTGTAAGGAATACGAGAGCGACATCTGTCTCAAGTCAGCCGCTGCGTACAGCGGCTGACAGGCTTTTCGGTCATTCAGGTGGGAAATTGCAGTGCATTGGTCAGGTCGCCCATGGGTGCCTGGCCACGGGCAGCCATGGCGTCGTCGCGACGCTTGAGGCCATCGAGCTTTTCCAGGCCATGAATGCGGGTGATCAGGCGCAGGATCGAGGCGGTGTCGTAGACGGTGTGGTCCACGGTGCCTTTACGGGCCAAGGGTGAGACGACTATTGCCGGGATGCGTGTGCCGGGGCCGAAGCGGTCACCTTTGGGTGGCGCGACGTGGTCCCACCAGCCGCCGTTTTCGTCCACGGTGATGACGATCACCATGTTTTCCCACTGCGGGCTGTTGCGCAGCACTTTGATGACCCGGTCGATATGCCGGTCGCCGGAAGCGACGTCGGCGTAACCGGCGTGCAGGTTCAGGTTGCCTTGAGGTTTGTAGAAGGTCACGGCCGGCAGATTGCCGGCTTCGGCATCGGCCAGGAACCTGTTGGTGCTCGACTCATCGCCAAGACCGCCATCGCGCAGGCGCTTCTTGCGCTCGGCCGGGTTTTGCGGGCCTTGTTGCTTGAAGTAGTTGAACGGCTGATGGTGGTACTGGAAGTTGGGGATTTTCGGGATGCCGGTGGAGTCCTTGAACTCGTCGAGGGTGACTTGCCAGGCACCTGCATACCAGGCCCATTCGATGCCTTGCTTCGACAGTTTGTCGCCGATGTGGTCGTGGCTCTGGGGCACCAGCACGTTGGCCAGGTCCGGTTTTGAGTAATCCGGGTTCTGCGGGTCGCGCAGCCAGGTCGGCCAGTAGGGCGGGGCCAGGGTGTTGACCGCGTAGCCGTCTGGCGTGAGGGCGCTGGGGCCGAATTGTGGCGGACCTTCCATGGCGCTGGCCGGGGATTTTTCCAGTGGCTTGAGGCGCGGGTCCAGCGGGTCGTCGCTTTGCAGGGTGGCGATCTGGGCCTTGGCGGCAGAGTTGGCGGCGTCCGGGTAGAACGGCGCGGTGGCCGAGATCAGGTATTGGTGGTTGAGGAACGAACCGCCGAAAGCGCCCTGGAAGAAGTTGTCACACAGCACGAATTCCTTGGCGACGTCCCACAGACGTAGCGAATACTGGCTTTGCGGGTAAGTGCCCATGGTCAGCCCGCCGGCATCGGCCCAGGCCACGAAGCGATCATTCTTGCCTTCGTTGATCTGCATCTGGTTCTGGTAGAACACGTGCCACAGGTCGCGGGTCACCAGGCTCAGCGGCAGGTCTTCGCCATGCGGGCCTTTGAGCGGGAAGGGCGCGTTGGGCAGGTTTTCCTGGTATTGCACGCCAGCCGGGTAGGTGACGCCATCGACCGTCTGCGGCCCGACCTGCAATACGCCGCCCCAGGCGGGTGGCAGGGTTTTCAGCAGGGTGCCGTCGCGGTCGTGTTGCTGATAGTCGGCAGGCTTGAGGGCCGACAGCGGCTTTTCGACGCCGGGGAAGTCTGCGAACAGGTTATTGAAGCTGCGGTTCTCGGCGTAGATGACGACGACGGTCTTGATGTTCTTCTTGAGTGCCTTGTCCAGCTCGGCGCCAGTCAGGTGTCTTTCAGTGCCAGAGGCGTTTTTTTCGCTGGCTGTGGCGTAACCGCCGAGGGTGACGCCTGCGCCCAGTGCCGCCATTCCTCCCAGAAAACGGCGACGGCTGGGGTTGGTCTGTGAGTCGTCGTCTGGTTTGTCGCTCATGCGGATTACCTGCTCGCTTTAATTGTTACTAAAGATTTCCGTGAGCGTATCGAGGCTATATGACGATATTGCTACAGGAATGAGTGCCGCAAGCAGGGTAGACGATTCTTCATGGAGCGCGCGGCGCGGTATAGCGATCGATGATCTGCTGGATTTCGCCGGAGACTTGCATGCGCACCAGTGTGCGGAGGATTTTCTGTACGGGGATGTCGGGGTCATTGCGCACGATGCAGCCCGCGGGCTGTTCACTGATCAGTGAAACGGCCTTCAGGCGTTTGTGGTCGGGCAGGTCGCGATTGATCCAGTCCATGATCAACTGGCTGGCGATGGCATAGTTGTAGCGGCCCGCGATGAGTTTGCGCAGCGCGTGCTCCTGGCTGCGTGCGTCTTCGCGGACCAGTTTGTGATTGTTGAACAGATGCTCCATGGTCGGGTAGTTGTAGCCGAGTACGGTGCCGATGGTTTCGTGATCGAACTGATCCGGGTAAGGCCCGGCAGCGGTTTCAGCCGATGCGATCAGCAAATCGCGCTGATACAGGATCGGCAGGCTCCAGAGATAATCCCCCGACAGGTTCGGCACCCAGGCCTGGGCGGTGTAGCAGCGGATATCCACTTCGCCGCGATCCAGTGCCGGCTGGACACGCAGGCGCGGCAGCACGTGGTACTCGGCACTACGTCCCACCTGACGGGCCAGGCTCTGCATGATGTCGAACAGAATGCCGGAAGTGGGCTGGTGGTTTTCAATGCGAATCAAGGGCATTGACCAGCTTTCGGCTACGGAAAAGCGCAGCGGTGCTTCGGCGGCAACGCTGAACGGGCTGAATAAGAGGAGAGCGATCACCATGATCGGACTTCGGCGCATGCAGGGCCTCTCTACTACATAGGGCCTTTATAGAGGTCTTGATGCATTCATTTGTTCAGCTTAGTCAGATTAACCTGGGACACCAGATGCAATTTTGCCCTTGCTCCGCTAGCATTAGCGGTCTTCCGCTTCCCAGTTGCGACGGTTTTCAATGAGTTATCAGGTTCTTGCACGTAAATGGCGTCCGCGCTCGTTCCGCGAAATGGTCGGCCAGACTCATGTGCTGAAGGCCCTGATCAATGCGCTGGACAGCCAGCGGTTGCACCATGCCTATCTGTTCACCGGCACCCGTGGCGTCGGCAAGACGACCATTGCGCGGATCATCGCCAAGTGCCTGAACTGCGAAACCGGCATTACTTCAACGCCTTGCGGCACGTGTTCGGTCTGTCAGGAAATCGACGAGGGTCGTTTTGTCGACCTGATCGAGATCGACGCCGCGAGCCGGACCAAGGTCGAGGACACCCGCGAGTTGCTGGATAACGTCCAGTACGCACCGAGCCGCGGACGCTTCAAGGTCTACCTGATCGACGAAGTACACATGCTGTCCAGCCACTCGTTCAACGCGCTGCTGAAAACCCTTGAAGAGCCGCCGCCCTACGTCAAGTTCATCCTGGCGACCACCGACCCGCAGAAGCTGCCTGCCACGATTCTGTCGCGCTGCCTGCAGTTTTCGCTGAAAAACATGACCCCCGAGCGCGTCGTCGAGCACTTGAGCCATGTGCTGGGTGTCGAGAATGTGCCGTTCGAGGACGACGCACTCTGGCTGTTGGGCCGTGCAGCCGATGGTTCGATGCGCGATGCCATGAGCCTCACCGATCAGGCCATTGCTTTCGGCGAAGGCAAGGTCATGGCCGCCGATGTGCGGGCGATGCTGGGCACGCTGGATCATGGTCAGGTTTTCGATGTGCTGACTGCCTTGCTTGAGGGCGATGCACGCGGGCTGCTGGAGGCCGTGCGTCATCTGGCCGAGCAGGGGCCGGACTGGAATGGCGTGCTGTCGGAGATTCTTAACGTCCTGCATCGTGTGGCGATTGCCCAGGCGTTGCCCGAGGGCGTCGATAATGGCCACGGTGATCGTGACCGCGTATTGGCCCTGGCTCAGGCATTGCCTGCCGAGGACGTACAGTTTTACTACCAGATGGGCCTGATCGGACGTCGCGATCTTCCTCTGGCGCCTGACCCTCGCGGCGGCTTTGAGATGGTGCTGCTGCGAATGCTGGCCTTCCGTCCTGCCGAGAGCGCCGATGCGCCGAGACAGCCGCTAAAGCCAGTGGGGATCAACCAGGCCGCAGTTGATTCCCGACCTCCGGTGGCTGGTGCGACTGCTGTTGCACCGGTCGCGCCTGTAGCGCCTGTTGCAGCCGCGCCCGCACCGGTTGTCGCGCCTGTGCCTGTGGCTGAAAAGCCCGTGCCAGTGCCACCGCCTGTTCAAGAGGCAGCTCCACCTGCGCCGGTCGAGGAAATCGATCTGCCATGGAACGAGCCCAAGGCGCCTGTTGCCGAGCCCGTGCCTGAGCCGGTCGCGCAGCCAGAGCCCGAACCGGTGCTTGAAACCGTGGCCGAACAGCCCGAGCTGACCCCGATGCCAACGCCCGAGCCTGCCAGCCCGGTGCCGGACGCGCCGCAGGTCCAGCATCCCGAGCCGGTTGCCGAGCAGCAGGTCACGCCGGGCATGCTTGAAGCCATCCCGGACTCGGCGTATCTGTCTGCGCCGATGGATCGCGACGACGAGCCGCCTGTGGATGACGACTATGTGGAGCCGGATATCGATATCGATCCCGCTTCCTATAGCTATCTCGATGAGTTGGCCCACGAAAGCGTCACCGAAGCCGAAGCGCCAGAACCCGAGCCTGCACCGGCCGCGATGCCGGCCACGGGCCTTGCGCTGCAATGGCTGGAAATGTTCCCGCAATTGCCTATCTCCGGCATGACAGGCAGCATCGCCGCCAACTGCACGCTGATCAAGGCCGAAGGCGATAACTGGCTGCTGCACCTGGACCCGGCTCACAGTGCCTTGTTCAATTCGACTCAACAACGCCGTCTCAATGAAGCGTTGAACCAGTTCCATGGTCGTACGATCAATTTGAGTATCGAGCTGATCAAGCCCGAGCAGGAAACACCTGCCCAGGCCGCGTCCCGCCTGCGTGCCGAGCGTCAGCGCCAGGCCGAGGCTTCGATTCACGCTGATCCGTTCATCCAGCAGATGTTGCAACAGTTTGGCGCAGTGATTCGAGAGGATACGATCAAGCCCGTGGACGCTCCCGTAGCGCAGGCTCATTAACTGACGGCTCGACGCTTGTGGCGTCGCGCAAACGAACCATCCATTTTCGAGGAGATATCCCATGATGAAAGGTGGCATGGCTGGCCTGATGAAGCAGGCCCAGCAAATGCAGGAAAAAATGGCCAAGATGCAGGAAGAACTGGCCAATGCTGAAGTGACCGGCCAGTCGGGCGCAGGCCTGGTGAGCGTGGTGATGACCGGTCGTCATGACGTCAAGCGCATCACTCTGGATGACAGCCTGATGCAGGAAGACAAGGAAGTGCTGGAAGACCTGGTTGCCGCCGCCGTCAACGACGCCGTGCGCAAGATCGAGCAGGCCAGCCAGGAAAAGACTGCCAGCATGACTGCGGGCATGCAGTTGCCGCCGGGCATGAAACTGCCTTTCTAAGGCCGGCTCTCTGTACCGATAAATGCCAGGCCCAGTGCCTGGCATTTTTTTGCGTGCCTTTCGCGAATGAATTCGCTCCTGCTGTGGGAGCGAATTCATTCGCGAAGAGTCCCGGGACGGCATCTGTGGCAGGTGTGGTTGACGCTTACTGCAAGGCGCGGGTATAAACCGCGTCTTGTGTTTTCGTCGGACCTTTCTCCATGAGCTTCAGCCCCCTGATTCGCCAATTGATCGATGCCTTTCGCGTCCTGCCGGGTGTCGGTCAGAAAACCGCTCAGCGCATGGCGTTGCAGTTGCTGGAGCGTGATCGCAGTGGCGGTTCTCGTCTTGCGCTGGCATTGAGTCAGGCCATGGAAGGTGTCGGTCACTGCCGCTCATGCCGCACGCTGACCGAAGAAGATCTGTGCCCACAATGCGCGGACCCTCGTCGCGACGACACGCTGCTGTGCGTGGTCGAAGGGCCGACGGATGTCTATGCAGTCGAGCAGACGGGCTATCGCGGTCGTTACTTCGTGCTCAAGGGGCACTTGTCGCCACTCGATGGTCTTGGGCCTGAAGCCATCGGCATTCCACAATTGCTGGAACGCATCAACGAGCAGGGCACTTTCACTGAAGTCATTCTGGCCACCAACCCGACAGTGGAAGGTGAAGCCACAGCGCATTACATTGCCCAGTTGCTCAACGACAAAGGCCTGATCGCCTCACGCATCGCCCATGGCGTGCCCTTGGGTGGCGAGCTGGATCTGGTGGATGGCGGGACACTGGCCCATTCGTTTGCAGGGCGCAAGCCGATAGCCCTGTGATAGGTCGTTCGCGGCCAAGGCCCCCCACGGATTATGTAGGAGGGGCCTTGGCCGCGACTGTTTACTGCTCGTTCAACGCAAAGTTGGTCAGGCAGAAGGTCGGGATATTCATGTCTACCAGACGCTGAGAACCACCCAGTTCCGGCAGGTCGATGATCGCTGCGGCTTCGTGGATGTGCGCACCCATGCGGCGGATCAGGTTCGCGGCTGCAATCAGAGTGCCGCCCGTGGCGATCAAGTCATCGAACATCACCACTGAGTCGCCATCGCACAGGCTGTCGGCGTGTACTTCCAGGTAGGCTTCGCCGTATTCGGTCTGATACGCCTCTGAGAGTACGTCAGCCGGCAGTTTGCCTTGCTTGCGGAACAGGATCAGCGGCTTGTTCAGTTCATAGGCCACGACCGAGCCGATCAGAAAACCACGGGCGTCCATGACGCCGACATGGCTGAAGTCGGCATCGATGTAACGCTGCACGAAGCTGTCGATCACCTGGCGGGTGGCCTTGGGCGACTGGAAGAGCGGGGTGATGTCGCGAAAGACTACGCCGGGCTTGGGGAAGTCTACGACCGGGCGAATCAGGGATTTGAAGCTCAATTCATCGAAAATCATTGCGTATGATCCGGGGCGAGTTTGGCCGGTAGTTTAAGCCGACCAGCCCCGGATCGCACGTCTCAGCTTTCCATTGCCCCGCCCGCCAGGGCACAGAGCTGGATCGGGTCCAGGATATGGATTTCCTTGCCTTCGGCTGCAATCAGCTGATTCTGCTGGAAGCGGGTAAACACGCGGGATACGGTTTCCACGGCCAGGCCCAGGTGATTGCCGATCTCGTTGCGGGACATGCTCAGGCGGAACTGATTGGCCGAGAAGCCGCGTGCCCGGAAGCGTGCCGAAAGGTTGATCAGGAAGGTCGCAATACGCTCGTCAGCGGTCTTTTTCGACAGCAGCAGCATCATTTGCTGGTCGTCGCGGATCTCACGGCTCATGACACGCATCAGTTGCCGACGCAGTTGTGGAAGCTGTACGGACAACTCGTCAAGGCGCTCGAAGGGGATCTCGCACACTGAGGTGGTTTCCAGTGCCTGGGCCGACACCGGGTAAGCCTCGGAGTCCATCCCGGACATGCCGACCAGTTCGCTGGGCAGGTGGAAGCCGGTGAGCTGTTCTTCACCGGCGTCACTGATACTGAAGGTTTTCAGGGCGCCGGAACGCACGGCATAGACAGAGGAGAAGGTATCGCCCTGGCGAAACAGGAATTCGCCCTTTTTCATCGGGCGACCACGTTTGACGATCTCGTCGAGGGCATCCATGTCTTCCAGGTTCAACGACAGCGGCAGACAGAGCGGCGCGAGGCTACAGTCCTTGCAATGGGCCTGGCTGTGAGCACGCACTTTGACTGGCTCGGACATCACTTAATTCCTTGTGGGAAATCACACATAGGTCGTAAGGGTAACTCACGCACAGTGGCTTAGACCAGTGTGCAAAGTGTTCTCTGGTATCAAGGTTATTTCAAATGTGTCGATAAACTTACACAGTTTTAAACTTCAAGCAGGTCTTGCCATGTCATTGTCAGGCTCAATCATCGGCGCCATCAGTATTCGCACTCCTGCCGCCCAGACACCTGTCGCTTCTGTTCAGCCCGAAGCTGTAGCACCTGTAAAGGAAACGAAGGGCATTCAGGTAGATTTATCGAGTGCAGGCAAGGCTGCGGCGTCTTCGTCGTCGAAAAACTCGGATATCGAGCAAAGCGGTCTTCCCGAGTCGGTGCAGAAAATTCTCAAGGCCATACGCGAACTGCAAAGAAAGATCGCGGAAACCCTGGAGAGAATTCAGGAAGTACTCAACGACAAGAGCCTCAGTTACGACGAGCGGCAGACCCAGGCCACAGCCCTGCAAACGGTGTTGGGCATGTTGCAGCGGCAGGTGAGCAATTCCACCGCTGATATGGCCAATCTCATGAACCAGATGCATGCCAGCGATTCTGACAAGATCAAGGCCGGTATTCTGGTGATGGCCAAGATGTAAGCATCAACGGCGGTTCATATCACCCGCGAAAACCGCTGACGGTTCTGCTGGTTCAAATAGTTGTCGAACACCATGCACACCGAACGCACCAGCAGACGACCGGCTGGCAGGATGTTGATGCCGCTTGTGCCCAGCTCGATCAGCCCGTCCTTTGCCATTTCCGCCAACTGCGGCCACTGCTCATCGAAGTAGCTTCTGAATTCGATGTTGAAGGCTGTTTCGATCTCGCTGAAATCGAGGTCGAAATGGCAGATCAGTTGCTGGATCACGGCGCGTCTGATCCGGTCATCTTCTATGCAGACCAGCCCTCGCTTGGTTGCCAGTTGGTCGCTGGCCAGCAGTCCCTGATAGTCGTTCAAGTCGCTGCTGTTCTGGCAATACAGATCACCGATCTGGCTGATCGCCGAGACGCCCAGGCCAATCAGATCGCAATGGCCGTGGGTGGTGTAACCCTGAAAGTTGCGTTGCAGGGTCAGTTCTTCCTGGGCGACGGCCAGTTCGTCATCGGGCAGGGCGAAATGGTCCATGCCGATATAGCGATAACCGGCCTTGGTCAGTTGCTCGATGGTGCGTTCCAGCATCAGCAACTTGGTTTCCGGGCTGGGCAGGTCGGCGTTATCGATGCGCCGCTGGGGCATGAAACGCTCGGGCAAGTGGGCGTAGTTGAACACCGACAAGCGATCGGGTTGCAGGCTGATGATTTCGTTGACGGTATGGGTAAAGGCTTCGAGGGATTGCTTGGGCAGCCCGTAGATCAGGTCGATATTCACCGAGCGAAATTGCAGGGTGCGTGCGGCTTCGACGATGGCACGGGTTTCTTCCAGGCTTTGCAGGCGATTGACGGCACGCTGGACGGCCGGGTCCAGGTCCTGCACTCCCAGGCTGACACGGTTGAAACCCAGCTCACGCAGCAGACCCATGGTGGACCAGTCGGCTTCGCGAGGGTCGATCTCTATGCCGTAGTCGCCGGAGTCGTCATCGAGCAGGTTGAAATGCGTGCGCAGTTTCGCCATCAACTGACGCAGTTCGTCATGGCTGAGAAAGGTCGGCGTACCGCCACCAAAGTGCAGTTGCTCGACCACCTGACCGGGAGCGAGATGGCTGGCCAGCATCTGGATTTCCTGTTCGAGCCGTTGCAGATAAGTGTGGGCGCGACCACGATCCTTGGTGACGACTTTGTTGCAGGCGCAGTAGTAGCAGATGTTCGCGCAGAACGGGATATGAACGTACAGCGATAGAGGACGCAGGGCCTTGCGGCTGTCACGCAGGGCATGAAGCAGGTCGAAGGCACCGACTTGTGTGTGAAATTGCACTGCGGTTGGGTAGGACGTGTAGCGCGGTCCTGCCAGGTCGTAGCGGCGGATCAGATCTGAATCCCAACGAATGGCGTCGAGCATGCGGGCATTCCCCCGGATAGGCTGGCAATGCAGGTGAGTCTACGGAGCTGATTGTGGAAGGGTGTTGATGTGCGTCAAATACGCGCGGAGGGTGGTCATGAAACTGTCTGCTCGATGTGCAAACAGATTCTCAATGTCCCATGAGCCAATGCTGATGCGGGCCGGGCAGGGTCCACAGGCCGAACAGGATCACCAGCAGGCCACCGGCCATGCGAATGCCGCGTTTGCGCAGCAGGGCCGTGGTGCGTTCGGCGGCCAGCCCGGTGGCGAGCAGCACAGGCCAGGTCCCAAGGCCGAAGGCGAGCATGAGCAAGGCGCTATCGATGGCATTGCCCTGGCTGGCCGACCACAGCAGTGTGCTGTAGACCAGCCCGCAAGGCAGCCAGCCCCACAGTGCGCCCAGCAGCAAGGCGCGTGGCAGGCTCGATACTGGTAGCAGGCGGGTCGCAACGGGTTGAATGTGGCGCCAAAGGCCGCGCCCCAGGTGTTCGATGCGTGTCAGGCCGCTCCACCACCCCGCGAGATACAGGCCCATGGCAATCAGCAGCAGGGCGGCGATGACCCGCATTGCCATGGCCAGCGGGCTGTTGGCAACGGCCCAGCCTGCCAGCCCGAGTAACAGGCCTGCGCTGGCATAGCTGAAGATGCGCCCCAGGTTGTAGGCCAGCAACAGGCGAAAGCGGAGACTGCGTTGCTCCTTGGGGATGGCCAGGGTCAAGGCGCCCATCAGGCCGCCACACATGCCCAGGCAATGACCGCCGCCCAGCAGGCCAAGTATCAGGGCGGAAAGCAGCAGGGGGGCGAGTTCAAGCATCGGGCTCTATCTCGTCCTTCTTCTGTGGCGGGCTCTTGCGTGAAGCTTCATCCAGAGCGGCTTGATGGTTGGGGTCCTGATCGTCGAACAGGATGCTGTGGGCCGGGCCTTCCATGTCGTCGTATTGCCCGCTGTCCACGGCCCAGAAAAAGACATAGATCGCGATGGCGACCAGCAGCAGCGCTGCGGGAATCATGATGTAGAGCGCGGGCATAAAGCCTCCGGAACCGACTGCCGAATGACGGGCGCTGGTGCCTTGATGACGGGCAGACGGGTCAGGCGCAGGGCGTTGAGCACAACCGTCAGCGAGCTGATGGACATGCCGACGGCTGCCCAGACAGGTGTGATCCAGCCCAGCGCTGCGAACGGCAGCATGAGCCCATTGTACAAACCGGCCCACAGCAGGTTTTCGATGATCACCCGGCGTGTGCGCCGCGCCAGACTGAAGGCCTGTACCAGTGTCTGCAAGCGGTTGGACAACAGGACCGCATCGGCACTGGTTTTTGCCAGGTCTGTGGCTGACCCCATGGCGATGCTGATATCGGCGGCAGCCAGTACGGGCACGTCATTGACGCCATCGCCCAGCATCAGCACCTTGCGGCCTTGTTTGTGCAGGTTTTGCAGCATGGCCAGTTTGTCGTCCGGGCGCAGACCGGCGTGGGCTTCGTCGATGCCCAGTTCGGCGGCAACGCTGGCGACCATGGGTGAGCTGTCACCAGACAGCAGCAGGGTTTTCCAGCCTCGCGCCTTGCAGGCCTGCAAAAGCTGGCTGGCATCTGCGCGCAAGCGGTCGTCCAGAACCAGCCACGCCAGTGGGGCTCTGGCATCGCCCAGCAACAGCCACTGGCCGGGCTCATTGGGGATGGAAGGAGCCTCACTGGCACTCAATGCGCAGACGAACCCCGGCTGGCCGATGCGCAGGCGATAGCTGCCGACAGTGCCTTCCAGGCCAAGGCCCGGTGTGCTGTGAACGTCTTCGGCGGCAAGTGGGGCGCGCCCGAATGCTCGGGCGATGGGATGTTCCGAGCGGTTTTCCAGTGCCGCGGCCAGGCTCAGGCAGGTATCGGCATCCAGTGTGCCAAGCGGCTTGATGCTGCGCAGGGTGAGACGGCCTTCGGTGAGGGTGCCGGTCTTGTCGAAAATCACGGTGTCGATCTGGTTCAGCCCTTCAAGCACGTGGCCACGGGTCAGCAGCAGGCCGAGTTTGTGCAAGGTGCCGGTTGCGGCGGTCAGGGCGGTGGGTGTCGCCAGCGACAGGGCGCAGGGGCAGGTTGCGACCAGCATTGCCAGGACAATCCAGAAGGCGCGGGTCGAATCGATCTGCCACCAGCACAGGCCGATGACTGCGGCAGCGATCAGCGACCCGAGCAGGAACCATTGGGCTGCGCGGTCGGCTATTTCTGCCAGACGGGGTTTTTCCGTCTGGGCGCGCTCCAGCAGACGCACGATGGCCGAAAGGCGGGTTTCATGGCCCAGCGCCTGGACATGAATCGTAAGCGCGCCTTCGACATTGAGCGTACCGGCAGTCACGCTATCGCCTGTGCTGCGTGGCTGCGGCAGGTATTCGCCGGTCAGCAGCGACTCGTCGACGCTGGACTGGCCCTCCAGCACCTTGCCATCGGCTGGTATGACTGCGCCGGGATGCACCAGTATTCGGTCATTCAGGTGCAGCTCGCTGAGCAGGATTCGTTGGGGCTGGCCGTTATCGTCCAGTCGCAGACAGGAGGCTGGCAGCAGGTTGACCAGTTGTGCGGTGGCAGCGGCGGTACGTTCCCGTGCGCGTCGCTCCAGATAACGGCCAGCCAGCAGAAACAGCGCAAACATGCCGACCGCATCGAAATACAGCTCGCCGGTGCCGGTGATGGCGGTCCAGATTCCGGCCAGATAGGCGCCGCCTATGGCCAGCGACACGGACACATCCATGGTTAGGTGGCGAGTACGCAGGTCGCGCAGGGCTCCCCGAAAGAAGGGCGCGCAACTGTAGAAAATGATGGGCGTGGTCAGGAACAGCGCGACCCAGCGCAGGATGGCATGCATCTCGGGGCTGAGGTCGATATTGAATTCCGGCCACGTAGCCATGGTCGCCATCATCGCCTGAAACCACAGCAGCCCTGCGACCCCCAGTTGACGCAGGGCCAGTCGGTTTTCCCTGGCCAGTTGTTCGGTGGCGCGATCGGCCTGATAAGGGTGAGCGGCGTAGCCGATGCTGCGCAGTTCGCTCAGCAACTGGCTCAACGGTAACTGGCTGTCTGCCCAGCGCACATGCAGGCGATGGCTGGACAGATTGAGCTGAGCTTCGGCGACGGCGGGCAGGCTGCGCAGATGGCGTTCGATCAACCAGCCACAGGCCGCGCAACTGATGCCTTCCATCAAGAGCGTGGTTTCGGACAGTTCGCCTTCATGACGTACGAACGCTGCCTGCACATCGGGGCGGTCGTACAGTTCCAGCTCATCCACCAGTTGTGCGGGCAGGCTGTCTGGGTTGATCGAGGTTTCGCTGCGGTGACTGTAGTAACTTTCCAGCCCGCCAGCGACGATGGCCTGCGCCACTGCCTGGCATCCCGGGCAGCACAGTTCGCGGGTTTCCCCGAGCACGATGGTGGTGAATCGGCTGCTGGATGGAACGGGCAGCGCGCAGTGGTAGCAGGGTGTGGTCATGGTCTTTTAAGTGTTGCCAAGTCAGTTTGGTACCTGTGGGAGGCAGCTTGCTGGCGCCTGGGCCC